>JALCNL010000097.1 GCA_022649055.1 Megasphaera sp. | reverse complement strand
TAACGATAGACCGATTGGCGGCTCCGCTCCCGCAGGGAACGAAAATCATCCGGGTCATGCCTAATACTCCGGCTTTAGTCGGGGAAGGCATGTCGGCACTGGCTGTGAATGATGCTGTTACAGAAGATGAAAAAGCAGCAGCGTTAGCTGTTTTTGAAAGCTTTGGCAAGGCAGCATTAGTAGCAGAACAATTGATTGATGCCGTCTGCGGATTAAGCGGCAGCGGTCCGGCGTATGTGTATATGTTCATTGAAGCGATGGCAGATGGTGCCGTTCTTGAAGGTATGCCGCGGCAGATGGCATATACCTTTGCGGCCCAGACAGTTTTAGGAGCTGCTAAGATGGTATTGGAAACAGGCGAACATCCGGGAAAATTGAAGGATGACGTATGTTCACCGGGCGGTACAACAATTGAAGCCGTACGTGTATTAGAAGAAAAAGGATTCCGGGCGGCAGCCGCAGCGGCAGTTGTGGCATCGACAGAAAAAAACAAAGCCCTGTAATGCAACAATGAGAAATTCGGCATATGGGAGCAGATTTGTTTCCCTAATCGTAAATAGTATGATAAAATTAGAACATAGTATCGACTATTTACCCACAAAAAGGAGACGTTACGGTGTTACATATTGAACATTTGACAGTTGCAGTTAACGGAAAAACGATCTTAAAGGACATTAATCTGCATATTGCGCCCGGAGAAGTACATGTACTTTTGGGACCCAATGGGACAGGAAAGTCGACCTTGATCAGTGCGATTATGGGATTTGAACGATATAAAGTCTTAGAAGGAAAAATTCTTTTCAAAGGACAGGATATTACGGCAGCTCCCTGTTATGAACGAGCTAAATTAGGCATTGGTGTCATGATCCAAAGACCGCCGACAATTCGAGGCCTTTCACTGCGGAAAATGGTGGAAATTTGCGGAGCAACTCCTAAAGAAACAGAAAGCATGGCTAAATGGATGGGAATGAGCGATTTTCTGGACCGCAGTGTCAATGAAGGTTTCAGCGGCGGTGAATTAAAACGCAGTGAGTTACTGCAGCTGATGGCGCAAAAACCGGAATTGTTGTTGCTGGATGAACCGGAAAGCGGCGTTGATATCGAAAATATTGCTTTGGTAGGCCGAGCGGCGAATTATATTTTACAGCATACAGACTGTCGCAAAGGGGACTGTCAAAAGTCTTGCTGCGGCAATAACACGGAATGTGAAGATAATAATCCGCTCAAGGAAAGTGGTCATAGCGGCTTGATTATTACGCATTTGGGACATATCCTTAAATATGTGCCGTCCTCTTATGCACATATTTTATATAACGGTACGCTGACTTGCCAAAGCGGCGATCCGCTATATGTCCTGCAGTGTATTGCACAGTCGGGCTATGAACGTTGTGTTCGCGAAACATGCCGGGGAGGTGTGCGATAATGGATAAACACATACTGGAAGAAGCTCTGAGTAAAAAAGCGGCGTTTGGCAATGATATCGATTTAAGCGCATTTGATGATAATAATGATGCCCATGTTTTATCGGCAGAAGAACTGACAGATACGGGAAAGTCAAAATTGGAAAAAGTGGGTATTGATTTACAGGAGGAAAATCGCAGTGCTACGTATGTACAGGTGGATAATGCGGCTGTTGAATCCAAAGTCAAGGAACAAACACCGCTGGAATTGATGAATACCGGCACTGCAGCTAAAAAATATCCGGAATTGGTAGAAAAGTATTGGTGGAAGGCGGTAAAACCTGACACGGACAAATATACGGCAAAAACAGCATTGGAACAGGAACAGGGATATTTTATCCGGGTCAAGGCTGGAACTAAAATTACGGCACCGCTGCAGGCTTGTGTTTTTATGGGTCATGAAGATCAATTGCAGCGGGTTCACAATGTCATTATTTTGGAAGAAGACGCCGAATTAAATATTATCAGCGGTTGTGCCAGTGACACGTCTGTTGAACACGGTATACATATCGGTATCAGTGAAATGTTTGTCGGTAAGAATGCCAAACTTTCTTTTACGATGATCCATAGCTGGGGAGAACATGTGACGGTCCGGCCACGGACGGTTACCATCGTCGAAGAAGGCGGGACCTATCTTTCTAACTACGTCAACATGGAAAAAGTCGCCGATATTCAGATGTATCCGACGGTACGTCTTGTTGGGAAGGGGGCTGTTACCCGCCTGAATTCTATTCTGGTAGCCCCCGAAGGCGCGCATATGGATATTGGCGGTAAGGCTGTTTTAGAAGTACCGGGGACCCGTGCTGAAGTTATTACACGGAGTATCTCTACAGGAGGAGAAATCATTAACCGCGGTAATTTAACGGGAGCTGCCGAAGAAGTCCAGGCACATTTGGAATGCCATGGATTGATGCTTTCCAAAAAAGGGTATATCCGAGCGATTCCCGAACTGAACTCGGAAACGGATAATAACGAAATGAGTCATGAAGCGGCTGTCGGACGGATTGCTCCTGAAGAAATAGAGTATCTGATGGCGCGCGGCATGAATGAAGAAGAAGCTACGGCGACCATCGTCCGCGGGTTCTTAAACGTCAATATCGAAGGTCTTCCGGATTCGCTGGCAGAACGGATCAATACAACACTGGATACCTTCAGCGTGCAGCACGGCTGTTGATAGCTGATTTGCTGCCGTTAGCGGGATAGACATATACAAAACTGCCGCATAGAGATACCTGATACAGGTGCTTATGCGGCAGTTTTGTGTTTTTGTACAAGCCAGTATGCTGTACTTATGTTAGAAATTGTGCTATTTTCTTATACGTAGCGCAAATTTCATCATAACAGATTTTTTCAAAGTTAAGATAGGAATGTACCATATTGGTTACATTATATAATTCGGTTCGTACGCCATATTGTTTCAGACGAGCGGTATACGCAGCACCTTCGTCACGGAAAGGGCAAAATTGTACGGTTATCATCAAGGTAGACGGCATATGGGGAGAAAGTTTTCCAAATAAAGGAGAGATAGCTTTCCGATTAGGTACATGGTGCAGATAACAATCAAAATACCATTTCATTTTATTTTTATTGGAACCGTATGTATCAATCCCGTTTTCTTCAAAAGAAGGAAGTGAATGGGTCATATCAAGGCTGGGGTATATTAAAATTTGATGTGTGATGGGAATACGTGAATCCTCCTGCAGATGAGAACTGACAACCGCTGCCAAATAGCCGCCGGCACTGTCCCCTGCCAAGGTGATATCCGGCAGATACGGAATATGAAGCTCATCTAACTTGGCCAGCGTTCGTTTGGCAGTTGCTAAGGCATCTACTTCAGCAGCAGGGTACGGATTTTCCGGGGCTAAACGGTATTCAGGTGCTACGACGATATGATTGGTAGCTTTGGCAATACGCCGTAAAATAGGATCATATACCATGATAGAATCAATAACAAAACCACCGCCATGATAATAAATCAGTACCGGCAGCGGCACCGTACCTGCTGTTGGCCGGTAAATACGGACGGGTACGTCATATTCTCCGCATTGGCTTAAAACGGCATCTGTAACGGCGGCCATTTTTACTTTTGGCAATTCCTGTGAAAAGGCAAGGCGCAGAGAAGCTTCCCGCATACTTGCCGGAGTCATGACGAAATGCGTAGCAGCAGCTTCTTGTACATTCCTTTTTATAAAAGCTTCTAATTCTGGTTTTAGCTGATAGTGTTCCATTAGTACACCTCACATAATGTAGTCTTTTATCATTTTAGCACAATAAAGACTAAAACAGAATACTTTTCTTGTCATTGCCTTATTTTTCCATTATAATAAAGTAGAAGTAAAAAAAGAGGGGGATGTTCATTGGAAGAAATACTCATTCAAGATGTTTGGATGGTAGCGCAGGTTGTGTTAATTGATTTGGCTCTTGGCGGTGATAATTCTATCGTTATCGGCATGGCTGCTAAAAATCTGTCGCCGCAGCTGCAAAAAAAAGCAATATTATACGGTACAGCGGGAGCTATTATACTACGTTTTTTGATGGCACTGCTCGTTGTATGGCTATTGCAGATCCCCTATTTGAAAACGGTAGGCGGTATCTTGTTAGTTCTCATTGGTGTTAAACTGATTGGCAATCAGGACCAAAAAGAAAATTTGAGTGTAAAAAGTAAAGATACATTAATGGGAGCTGTAGAAACAATCGTGGTTGCCGATGCATTGATGAGTCTTGACAATGTGCTGGGAATTGTGGGTGCCACGGGTGGGCACATGGGACTTCTGGTATTTGGCATGCTGATCTCAGTGCCAATCATTATTTTCGGAAGTACGATGGTTATTAAAATCATGACACGGTTTCCCAGCCTGATATACATTGGCGGTGTCATTCTCGGCTGGGCTGCCGGTGGTATGTTGGCAACAGATGCATCGCTGCCTTTTGCTGACGGCAATGGTACCGTAATCAAAATTTGTTTGACTGTGCTTACCTTATCCGGGGGCTTCGCTTGGAAGCACTGGCATAAATAGGATATAATATGCACAAAGCGTCCCGTAAGCAGGGACGCTTTTATTAAAATTATTGCTTGACATTTTTTCAAAATATGAGATAATATGTAAGTCAGGTAACGGGGCGTAGCGCAGTTTGGTAGCGCGCTTGGTTCGGGACTAAGAGGTCGCAGGTTCGAATCCTGTCGCCCCGACCATAGTTACACGTTGAGTGTTTATCCCGAAGACACTGCATAATTTCATATATGCAACAATGTGTAAGACGTGGAGAGATGTCCGAGCGGCTGAAGGAGCATGATTGGAAATCATGTATAGGGCGAAAGCTCTATCCAGGGTTCAAATCCCTGTCTCTCCGCCATACAAATAGTCAGGGCCTATGTTTATAGGCTCTTTTTTTATTGCCTAAAAACAGGTTGACCCCTACAAATCATGTTTCTTTTGACCCTCATATGACCCTTTTGTAATTATTTTTATCCTAATTTTGGGATTTTATCTATTAAATCATCTTCCATAGAAGCGGTTATATGGGAATAGACATCCATCGTTGTTTTGAATGAAGAATGTCCCATACGGGATTGTACGGATTTATAGTTTACTCCCGATTCTAATAGTAATGTTGCATGCGTGTGGCGCAGTCCATGAAATGTAAAGCCACCAGGGAACCCTGCAGCGGACACATATTCCTTTAACTGGCGTGACACGTGAGCGGGGAATGAAAAATATCCCGATGGGGTGGGAATAACAAATTTATATCATGATAGATAAATGTAGATTTTTTACGTTTTCAAATTTTAGCTTAATATTACCATTAATACTGTTATTCTACATTATATGAATTAATTGTCAATATTTTATGTTTTTTTAGATATATTAGTTTACGGTATAGGTCCTGTTGATAAATAGGGCTTGTATCGTAAACTATAACATTGTGTTAAAGCTAGAGTTATAAAAAAGTTATAAAAATTAAAAATCGAGAATTAATAAAATGTTAAGTTATTCTTGTATCGAGAAGCTTTCTTGACAACGATTATGAGATGGGCCAAAATAGGGTCAAAGATTCAACGATTGTCTGATATTGTGGGGTCAGGCAAAATAAAGACGCATATAAATAGTTGTGGTATTTATCAGTAGTATGTCAAAAAGTTCCGTATCGTAATTGTACTGCCCCCCATAAGCTAGATTTCTAGGTCTAACTTATGGGGGGCAGTACATTTTTAATGGGTGTTTTTAACAGTTCTGTGTTAATTTTGTTTATTTTGGTATTGATATCAATGACGATTTTTGGTACTCAAGGAGATATTCTTTACATATATGAAATTGATACATAGTAATTTGGTAAATTCATCAAGTTCAACAATCAAAGTTGCAACTATTTGATTATTAGTGCCGATATTTTGAGTCAAAGAAGATGTCCATTGCATTTTAGGATTTATGTTATGTGGATCAAGATTTTCTGGTGAACAGGTTTTGAATGTTACATCTGACTTATATACTTCTAAAAAATCACTACAGGGAAAAAGTATATAAGCAAATATGTGAAATTTATAATTATTTATTATTGAATGCATATTGTACTATTGCTTCAACATGAATTTTAGTAGTATCAAATACAGGAAATGAAATATCTTCTTGATGAATTAGATGACCAATTTCAGTGCAACCAAGGATAACTCCTGCTGCACCTTGATTAGTGAGAGTCCTTATGATGCGAAGGTATTCTTTTTTTGAAGAAGGTAAAATTTTTCCGTGACAAAGTTCTTCAAAAATTATTTGATTTACGATTAACATATCTGTTTCTGATGGTA
>JALCNL010000096.1 GCA_022649055.1 Megasphaera sp. | reverse complement strand
TGGCAGATAGTGGTATGATATAATAATGATGTAATTAAAATTGAGGTGAAACAGGAATGACGGATACTATATATGGAGAATATGTCCCGGCACTGGAAGCCGTGTTGAAGGATCTAGTAAGACGTATCCAAGAATATAATGAAGAAGAGAAAGAACAAAACGGAGAAGCAGCATATGAACATTTGATTTACCGTCTTAAATCACAGGAAAGCATGATGGATAAATGCCGACGCAAAGGATTGCCGCAAGTTCCGCATTCGGCTGTACATGATATACGGGATGCAATCGGACTCCGGATTGTCTGTCGGTTTATTGATGATATTTATGTTAATGTAAATCATATTAAAGCGTTTACAGAATGCCGTGTTGTTCAAGAGAAAGATTATATCAAACAGGTTAAGCCGAATGGATATCGCAGCTATCACATGATTATCGAACTGACAGAGCCATATAAGGATGTAGACGGGGAAAATCCGGGACGTTTTTTTGCAGAAATACAAATCAGGACGATTGCTATGGATTCGTGGGCCAGCTTGGAACATCAAATGAAATATAAGCATGATATCCAGAATCCCGAAATGATAGTACGGGAATTGAAACGATGTGCAGATGAACTGGCTGCTTGTGATGTATCTATGCAAACTATACGAAATTTGATTCATACGGGGCAGTAGAACTAGAGGAGTGTGAATAGGATGAGAATATTGCTGGCAGAAGACGAACACGATATGTCGGCAGCGTTAACGGCTATATTGCGTCATTCCGGATATGAAGTAGATGCTGTATATGATGGCGCGGCAGCAGTAAATAAAGCACAGGAAAATACATATGATTGTATGGTTTTTGATATTATGATGCCTAAGATGGATGGTGTTGAAGCGTTGAAGCACTTACGAGGCAACGGGGATGTAACTCCGGTCATTATGTTGACAGCTAAGGCTGAAATTGATGATCGAATCAGTGGTCTTGATGCAGGTGCAGATGATTATTTGACAAAACCGTTTGCTATGGGTGAATTATTGGCACGTATCCGATCCATGACGCGCCGCCTTAGTTCTTTTACGCCGACGAAACTTTCTGTAGGTGCCGTTGCTTTGGATGTGGAAGAACAGGAATTATCTTGTAAAAATTCTATCCGTCTGGCTAATAAAGAAACGAAACTTATGAAATTTTTTATGCTGAACGCTGGAAAAGAACTTTCAACAGAATTGATTTTTTCGCATGTTTGGAAAAATGAAACGGACGTAAATAAGACTATCGTTTGGATATATGTATCCTATCTGCGGGAAAAATTGGAATCCATTGATGCTGATATTCAGATTGTGGGGGAGAAGGGCAAAAAATTTTTACTGATAGAAAGATGAAAGTCAAACTACATGTAAAGGCAGGCGGCACTAATCATGAATATGATAAAAGATCTGCGGAAAAAATTTGTTTTAGTTGCTACGGCAGCCGTCGTTATTATTGTTGTCGGAGCACTGGGAATGATCAATACGATTGCGTATATGCGCATGCATGCCCAAGTGGAATCGGTTCTTTCCTATATCTCACAAAATGGTGGGAATGTGCTGCCTAAAAAAATACCTCCTGATAGCAGCTGGTTTGGTGATTCTAATTGGTCAGATGATACCCCGGAGTTTTCCTATCAAACTCGTTTTTTCAGTGTACTGGTCGATCCCGATGGGTATGTAAAGGAAATTGATCTTAAGCATATTGCCGCCTTTACGGAGAATGAAGCGATTCAATATGCGCGGACTACTGTGCAAGAAGGAAAAAATAAAGGATTCTTCAAAAAAGACAGAGCCAGTTATGCGTACATGATTACCAAAAACAAAGATGGAGATTTCCTTATCGTGATTATGGATTGCACTCGTGACGTAGGTGCGGTGGAAGCCTTTGTCCGCTACTCTGTAATGCTTGGCTTTATTTGCATTTTACTGTACGTGTTTATTCTGGCGGCATTATGCAATTTGGCCATTAAGCCGTTTGTACGCAATATGGAAAATCAGAAACGGTTCATCACCAATGCGGGACATGAACTGAAAACACCGATTGCTATTATTTCTACTAATACAGAAGCAATAGAACTTATTAATGGAAAGAATGAATGGACTGGCAATATTTTAAAACAGGTCAAGAGATTGTCCAATTTAATTGATGATTTGATTATGTTATCCAAAATGGGAGAACGCTCTTATGTGGATCTTACTATCACGAAAATGGATTTATCTGAAACGGTTACCACTGTGACAGAATCATTTCAACAAATGGTAAAGGATCAGGGGAAGCAACTGAATTGCCGTATTGTTTCTCCTGTCTATGTGCGGTCTGATGCGAAATGTGTATATGAACTGATAAATATCCTTGTTGATAATGCTGTCAAATATTGTGATGATAAGGGCGTCATTGATGTTGTTCTTGCAAAGGAAAAGAGAAAAAAGGCGGTCATTACCATTTCTAATACCTACGCTGAGGGAGCTGCTATTGATTATTCTAAATTTTTTGAACGATTTTATCGCGGGGATGTATCTCATAATAGTCAAAAAAACGGATATGGCATTGGTTTATCCATGGCAGAAGAATTAACACAGCTTATCAAGGGGAAAATTCAGGTGTCTTATGAGAATGGAAAAATTACATTTGTTGTCAAGATGAGTACGATCGTATGATTTTTTGCATATAAGTTTTTAACATTATATTTATATTTTATAAAGAGGACTGACATTTATTTTTTATGTCAGTCCTTTTTTTGTAACAAAAATGTAACTTATACGTAACTACTACTTGATATACTTTCATTACTTAAATAGATGTATTTTATTAATAAATGTAATGATATGGATGAGAACATTATAATTTATGCAAAAAGGATGTTATCTAGTATAAGGGAGGAGCTGCCTGTGTTTATAAAAATTAACAATATACAACTAAATTATGAATCGAAAGGAAGGGGAACGCCTTTAGTTTTTATTCATGGATTGGGAGAGTGCATGCAATCATGGAGCCATCAGGTTACCTGCTTGAGTCGAAAATATAGAATAATCAATCTTGACTTGCGGGCTCATGGACAAAGCAGCAATGATGATGCAGAAATCATTACAATATCTCTTTTTGCAAAGGATATTATTGAATTATTAAATAAACTTGGCATTGAAAAAACGGTTTTTATAGGTCATTCCATGGGAGGATTAATTTGTCAGGAAATTGCGGTCCACTATCCGGAAAGAGCGATTGCTTTTGTGTTAAGCGATGCTGCTGGATTTTATCCACCGCCGTTTAGTACGGATGGATTGAGAGAGCGATTAGCATATCTCGAAACAGCTGCTATGGAAGATTTGGCGGAAATGGTTGCCGAAAGATGTTGTGCTCCTCAGACATCGCGGGAGGTGCGGCAGGAAATTAAAAAATTATTTTTGCATAATGAATCGGAATCGTATAAACAAGCAACTATTGCTACCTTTAAGGCAGATTACCGGGCATATCACAAGCAAATGAATTTCCCTTTTTTGCTGCTTGTAGGAGAATTCGATCAGACGACACCGTTAGCCTATGCGGAATATTTAGAAAAAAATCTTCCAACGGCACAGCTTGCTGTTATTCCGGCGGCTGCACATATGTCTAAAGTGGAAAACCCACAGGAATATAATCGACTGCTATCTCAGTTTCTTGAACAATTACCTGATGTAGTATATAAAAATTTTTTAGAAAGGAGGAAAAAGTATGCCGTTTCTAAATCTGCCGAAATGGAGAATGTATTATGAAGAATATGGAACCGGACCGAATACGATTGTGGCTGTTCATGGTAATTTAGCATCTTCATTGTGGTGGAAGTTTTTATTCCCCCATATTCCCGATTCGTATCGTTCTATTGCAATG
Source organism: Megasphaera sp. (assembly GCA_022649055.1). Lineage (GTDB taxonomy): Bacteria > Bacillota > Negativicutes > Veillonellales > Megasphaeraceae > Megasphaera_A > Megasphaera_A sueciensis. The sequence goes on along the minus strand of JALCNL010000096.1, from coordinate 3,546 downwards.
GATCTTCGCGGTTGCGGTAAAAGTACGCATACAAGCAGTGGATATGAAATTTTACAGTTTGTTGATGATATAAAAACATTGGCAGAAAAATTAGAGTTAAAACAATTTCATGGGACATTCCATGGGGGGACAAATATCTAATGATTCATACGATAGGTGTGATGCAAGAGGCACGTGTGGTTTTGTTGGAGAAATGCGGACACTCTCCGTTTATTGAACAGCCAGAATGTGCGGCAGGAGAATTTTTGGATTTTTAAAAACATACGGATATTAAAGAGAAGGGATGTGGAGACGTTGATTGACTGTAAAAAAAAAATAAAAATAATTTTGTTGATGTCAGGATTGTGTTTTTTTAGTTTAGCTCCGAGTTTTTTAACAAATGCTATGTCTACCTATATTACGGGTGCACATAGTGTCAATGTAGTACAATATGCCGATTTAACTACCAATAATCCGGACATAGGTAAATTAGCGGAAGGACGCCGCATTGCGCTGGCAGTAAGTGATTGGTCAACGGGGAAGCCGCAGCGCCCTGATTGGTATGCGCCCAAAATAAAGATCTCTGGTAAAGAAATAAGCGGATATTTTGATGATTGTAATTTTGTTATTCGTGTTCCTGATAAATGGAATGGTCGATTGGTTATTGTAGGAGCACCTGGCTTCGGTGATTCTCGTTCGACGGATGCACTTATCAGTGATTATGTTCTTACAAAAGTCGATAAAAATGGTGCCAGTTATGCGTATGCTGTTTGTGATAAAGGGACGACGGGAGAACAAATACCCGCTCCGGACGGTGTTATTTATCCTTGGGCGAAGGCGATGAATGCTTTTAGCAATAAAGAAGATTCCTTGAGTGAATGGAATCAGCGTTTCTATCAACTGACGATGGCATCACGGGAAGTTTTGAAGAAACTGTACAATAAAGAGCCGGCGTACACTTATTTGTTGGGATACTCTAATGGTGGGTATGTAACCCGTTATGCGATGGAACATCATCCGGAATTATACAGCGGCATGATCGATTGGGAAGGTGTTTTATGGAGAGGGCATGAAGAAAATCTTATTTCCAGTCTTTCGACAGCAGTTAATGCATGGCAAATTTTAAAAGATCAAACAGCATCGCCACAGGCAAAGAAACTAGCGGGAGCATCTTTGGAAAAAATGGGTTTGCCTGAACAGTCTAGTATGTTATGGCCGATATACGGTACGTTATATTGGCTGCCGACGTTAAATCTTCACCGAGTCAAATATGATCCGGAATATAAAAATCGTAATTGGTGGGAATTTTTAGGCCATCCTGAAGATTATAAAAATTATGATTGGTTTAAGCGGCCGGAAGCGATGAAACGTATTGCAACTATTGAAAATACAGGGAAAATTACAAAACCGACAATTACTATTCATGGAACTTGGGATGCACTGCTATTCCCCACCGTTCATGCGGCGGCGTATGAAAAACTTGTGGAAAAAAATGGTGATATCCGTATGTACCGATTATATATGGTCGAACACGGCAATCATTTTGACTCCTTTGTGAGTAATCCTAAAGTAGATCCTCAAAATACATTACAGCCGCTTATGCCATATGTACATCAGGCTTTTGATGCGTTGGTGAATTGGGTGGAAAATGGCGTTCCGGCACCACAAAGTATGACTATCGGTGTTCCTGAATCAACGAATAAAGTTTTCAGTATTTGGGATCACAGTGAAATTGATATGTACTAAAAGAGGTAACGTATGATGAAAACGCTTCATTATTTTCGTTCTGGAAACGGGATGGAAAAAATACTATTTATTCATGGTAATTTAGCCTCCTCCCATTGGTGGAGGCCGGCCATGATCCGTCTTGACGATTCTTTCGACATGCTGGCAGTTGATTTGAGGGGATGTGGTCGATCGGAACGCGAAAAAACAGATATAACGATAGAACAGCATGCTGAAGATATTATGGAGATTCTCCGGCAACAGAATTTTTTTCCTTGTACTGTCGCGGGACATTCTCTTGGCGGAGCAGTAGCCATGCAGCTGGCGGTGGATATGCCGAGTTATTTGAAGGCTATGATTCTTGTAGATTCAGCCTATATCGGAGGCATGGGCCCATTTGATTATTCTTTGCTGGAAACAGTAGTGAAAGACGAACAAATATTACTGGCTTCTTTGAAAGCAACTTTGGCTGTAGAGGTATCTCCGGCACTTATGGAAGGTTTGCTCGCAGATTGTCTTTTGGCTAAAGACGTGTTTATTCCTAATTCCCGGGCGCTGACTACTGTAGATTTTTCTGAAAAAGCGTCTTTCTTTATGAAACCGGTTCTAGTCATGCAAGGAGAGAAAGACGCAGTTGTTCCTTTGTCGGAAGCACAAAAAACAGCACAACTGTATCCTCATGCATCCTTAGTTATTTTGCCGGCGTCCGGACATAATCCGCAAATAGAAGTACCTGATTTGTTTGCAGAAACAGTACGACAATTTATTGCATCATTATAATGTCCATAACGGTATGAGGCATGATGTAAGCTAAACACTATTGAAGGAGGGAAAGAACGTGAAAAAAAGAATGTCAAAAAATGTTTTGGCAGTGATGACGTTTATAATGGCTGTGGGTGTAACTATTTCAGGGTTTGCCGCCCCTTCGGCCATTTTTTATGATGTTCCTGTGAATGACTGGTCTTATAGTGCAATTAAACAATTAACCCAAGAAGGTGTCGTATCAGGAGATGTGACACGCTTTGATGGGAAACGGACGGTGACACGGTATGAAATGTCTATTTTGGTAGCTAACGCAATGACCAAAATAGATGAAGCAACACCGGAACAAAAACGTGTCATTGAAAAGTTAGCTGTAGAATATGCGCAGGATTTGGAGAAAATTGGTGCGGTTCAATCGACGCAATCAGCTCCGGCAGCGGTAAAGTCGACAGCTAAGCCTAATGTGAATTTCTTTTTTGATAATCGTATTGAATATACACATAATAGCTTAGGCAATAACAGTGGAGGGGCCTGGGTTACGGGGAAAAATATTAAGAATTCCGATCAGTTAATGGAACGTATCCGGGTATATATGAGTGCGGACGTAGGGGATAGATGGACATGGAATTCGCGCTTAGTGCAGGCGAAGTGGAATTGGCAGTCAAATACGTCTGAAACGGTTCGCTTTGATCGATTCTGGATGACAGGAAAAAATATGCTTGGCGGTACGCTTGAAATTGGTAAAATGCAATTATATCCGGGGAAAGGCGCTTTCTTTGGCAATACAGGTGATACGGAAGGAGTATACTATACTCGTAAGCAAGATAAATGGACTTTCCGAGGCGGCTTAGCTAATAGTTCTTATTTAATATCATCGGGACAACGCGTTAAATTTATGGAAGCGCAGTATAAGCCGAATGGTAAAATGGATATCGGTGCGTATGCATTACGTCAAAGCTATTCTGATACAGTTGACGATTTGGATTTGCGCGTCATTAACGGTGCTATTGAAATTACACCAAAATTGGCACTATCCTTTGAATATGCACATAATAATGCTAATCCCAGCAATTATGCTTA
>JALCNL010000095.1 GCA_022649055.1 Megasphaera sp. | reverse complement strand
ACAGTTAGCAGTACGCAGTAGAGAATACAATAATTTTCCTATGCGTCCTCTGGCTTGGAAATCTCCTAACGAAGTCCTTCGTTCTTTTCTTGCTACTGTGTAACATATGTTTGACAAACCTACATTTTTGAAGGGAAGCAGGGGAATATATGGTTCTCGATTTCTCCTAAACTGCGCCCCTGCCGGGCGCAGCACTTATAAAAAACGATTGTGTTCAATTGAACACAATCGTTTTTGTTATAATTTGTAACAATTAATTAAGTATATACACTTCAACACTGCGACGTCCAAACTGCATGCAAGAACCATAATCCTCCATACATAAATCAATCCGATTCCCCACGATAGCGCTCCCTGTATCGGCAGCAATTGCTTCCCCGTAACCGGGGACAAAAACCCGGGAACCTAAAGGAATAACATGCGGATCGACGGCAACTACACCGTAATGTGCAGGTATTCCTGTAGCCGTAATACCCTCTCCAGAACCATCAGTAGGAAGATAGGCTGTAGCCTCCATGCTAAATACTGCCCGGTATCGTGAAATATTACCACGGGAAACTTCGACAGTTGCCCGTGTTCCGATGTGACGAATCATAGGTTTCATTTCGGCGATGACAGAGGAAGAAATTATTTCCTTGCCAACTATCTCTCCATCTAAACTTACAATATTTGTTTTTACTGTTCTACGGCCATTAATGCCTTCTTGAATAAGTTGTTCTTCACCTTGTGCCAGATTATCATCGGGAACGCTTTCTACAGTATAGGGAATAACTTCATCTTCCGTAACTTGTTTTTTAGATAACGTACCTACATGAATCCACATACCTTTTTGGACTTTCATTGAAGGATCACCGTAAACACGATAATTTTTCCGATCATAGCCGTATTGCTCAGCAACGTCCTGCGCTGTTTGTTTGGCTGTTTCTACAACCTTAGACTTATCTTTAAAAATCAACATGACCGGGACAGCACGGTGTACTTCCAAAGTACTGCCAGATTTAAGCGTCGGCGTGGATAGTGCAGCTTCATCGTTAGGCCCTAAGGAAATATTCTCTTCACGCAAAAGAGCTTCTGTATTCACTGCTCGTGTAAAAACAGTATTCGTCTGACCATCGACAGTTATTGTTACCGATTTTCCTTTTGTGACAAAACCCGTTAAAGAAACGATAACAAGCAGCGAAACAAGAATCAAATACATTTGCGTAAAGGGACCTCTTTGCAATTTATTCATCAAATCCCTCCTAAGCACTTACATTCTACCAAAGAAGGACAATGACGTCAATTTTTAATGGTTTACAATTAAGAGTTAAATCATGGTAATATCATGTCATTTGCCATTTGTTAACCATGATGATCAATCAAAAACAATAGATAATATCTATAATGAAGGCGTTATTGAGAGCATATTGCATATTTTCCCACATGAAAGTAAAATTAACCAAAAAACGGTCATTAATTCGCCACTTATGGACTATAATTTTGCTTTTACTACCACTTTATAATTATAAATAAATTGTATTATCTGTATTGTTATTATAATTGTTCTTAAATTGATTTTTTGTGTCTTCTGTAAGAAGACATACAATATATTGTACATAATGCAAATCCGGACAGTAATTTTCAATCAGTACTGTCCGGATCCGCAGGTTGGATCATACGATATTATTTTTTATCGACTTTTGGCAAATCTCCATAGTTGCATATGCGGCCTTGTCTTTTACCGATTGAATCAAGAAATTCTTCCGTTTTAACTGTATCTTTTTCTATGCCTGAAGCAACTTTTACCAACTCTTTCACATAATCCCAGTCGGTATACATACGTGCCATAACCGTCGAAGCCTCTTGGTTACCGCCGCCATGAAGAGCCATCGCGGTCCAGTTGGATCCTCTCACCATATGTTCTATGAAACGAGAAGCCCGAAGTCTGTCAAATGCTGTGTACTCAGGGTTTCCCGGATTAAAAGCTCGTTGACAAAGGGGCCCTACTTCTCCACTGCGCATATCCATTTCGGAAGGTGCTGTTTCACCAAAACCAGCTAAAATATCACGCGCATATCGCACCGCTTCAAACGGAATTTTGGTGCAGGTATATTTACAAGTATGAGACATAAGCGGATTAGGAATCCAAAAACCGCTGGGATGTTGGAAACCTTCAATGCCTGATGCAAGTGATAAACCATACACTGTTTCTGCTGTCATAGCCATTTCTGTTAATTTGGTGCGAATATGTCCGGCTTTTTGCACACCAATCATATCGGCAATCAAGCTGGCTGCTCCGCAAAGAGCAGAACAGCCTCCTGCTTTGCATCCGCCGGCCGTAAGACGATGAACGGCTGTAAAATAGCTAAGCAGTCTGCTGACATATTTTACTTCTCCACAGAGAAATACGCGGGCATTAGGGACAAAGACTTTATCAAAATATACCAAGGCCTGATGATCGGCATATTTTTTACCCAAGTCAATCCCTTCTATCGTATCGTTTACTTCAAAAAATCGTTTATCTTGCGGTGTCCGCCCCAGCACAAAAGTAATCCCCGGGGAATCGGCCGGGACAGCACAGGCGACAGCAAAATCTTTATCTTCCGGTTTCATATTAGTCGTTGGTACAATCACAATTTCATGAGCAAAAAGTATACCTGTTTGATTGCATTTAAATCCGCTGATAACGATGCCGTCGTCACGAACTTCATCTACATGTACATACATATCCTTATCTGGCTGTGCATGAGGCGGAAGAGTACGCAGTCCTTTGACATCCGTTACAGTTACCGTACAAGTTAAATCATTTTTTTGTACATAATCAAGAAACTTCATAAATCGTTCGAAATAATGTGTTCCTAAGTCATGATCCATATCATAACAGGCAGGACCTAATCCGGCGAAAGCTTCTGAACCGGTACAGCGATGTGTGCAGCAGCCGATTACTTCAGCCAATGCGCGTGCAGCCCGTGTTTTTCTATTAGCATCTTCGGCAGAACGAAGCGGTGCATTATAAATACTGACATCTTCACCATTTAAATGGGATTTCACCGTAATCAGATTTTTCCATGCCGGACGCTGTGCCAATTCATACACTTTTGAGATGGCATTAAAGCTCGCCGCCAAGGGGGGGAATGTTGTCAAATCTTCAATTTTTTCCCCCAGGAACCAGACATTCATTGGTTTACGAGCACGAATACTGTCCTGGAATTGTTTTTTTGTCATTAACATGATAAAGCCTCCTTTTATACTATTTTGTCAAATAATTAAATGCATTTTTTTTGCAGCTGCCGTCAGCTCTTCACGAAAAGCAGGATGTGCAATACGGATAATAGCTTTTGCCCGCTGTGAACAAGTCATTCCCTTCAGTCGTTCCACACCGAACTCTGTCACCAGATAGTCGACATCATTTCTGGTTGTACTGACACAAGAACCTTCCGTAAGAATCGGTTTGATTTTTGACAAGCTGCCTTTTTTCGCAGAAGATTTAAATGCCAGAAAAGATTTTCCGCCCTTAGATGCGGCCGCCCCGCGAATAAAATCGACTTGCCCGCCTACTCCGCTATAATTCATCATCCCCATAGTTTCTGAACATACTTGTCCAAATAAATCTACTTCCATACAAGAATTAATAGAAATAACATTATCATTCTGTGCAATAATTCTTGGATCGTTGACATAATCAACGGGTAAAAATTCAACAGCAGGATTATCATCAATGAAATCATAGGTGCCGCGAGACGCAAAGGTAAATGTTACAACCGACTTTCCCGGATGTATTTTTTTTCGTTCGTTCGTAATGACACCCATTCGATATAAATCGACCATACTGTCGCAAAACATCTCACTATGGATGCCTAAATCCTTTTTTGAAGATAAGGCTTTCGCTACCGCATTGGGTATACCTCCTATGCCTAATTGCAGCGTTGCTCCATCAGGAATCATGTCAGCAATCATTCCTCCGATTTTTAAATCATCCTCGGTAATAGGCGGTGATGCTACTTCGGTGATAGGCGTATTATTTTCCATAAGTCCGTCAATTTCAGTAATATGAATAAAAGATCCAAACGTACGCGGCATAGTAGGATTGACTTCCAGAAAAATCTTCTTTGCCCGTTTGCGGATATCACTTAAATCCGCCGCTGTACCACAGCTGAAATATCCGTGTTTATCCATAGGGGAAACGGTTGCATAAAATATATCAGGAGCACCTAATATTTCTTTCCATACTAAGGGTACCTGACTATAATTAGCAGGCAAATAATCAGCACGTCCCTGCCAAATCGCTTCACGATCAAACGCACTGACAAAATGGGAAACATGACGTATATATTTCTCCATGCCCGCCGCCATATACGACTGATTGCGAAGGGGCAGCAGAATATAATGATATATATCCGTCATTTTATTGGCTTCGGCGTATGCGGTCAAAGCAGATAATATTCCTATGGGTTCCGTGACTTGTCCATTACTGACACAAATATCACCTGTTTTAAATTGTGCTGCGATTTCCTGCGGCAACATTTTTTTCTTTTCATATATCCTATTCCAAGTATCCATTGTCATCACTCCTCCCTAAAAAATTGCCGGCATATCATATATATTTCATTTATTTATATGAAATATGTATGCCAAATACAAAAAAGCTCTATTTCACCGTGCAGACGCACGGTCTAAGAAATAATACGCCCTCATGTTGATGCAAAAATACATCAACATGAGGGCGTATTATTTTTAATCTCCTTAGGTAACAATATTTAGCGTGATGAAAAAATGCATCAAATAATGCCGGTATGCATCATCGGCACAGTTTATTCATTTTGCGAGAAACCGTTGCCTGATCTATCCCTAAAGCATACGCAATTTCTCTGGTGGTTTTATACTTTTTAGCGGCCTGCATCAACAATTGCCGTTCTACATCATGTACAGCTTCTTTCATTGGTTGTATTCCATGAACAACAATTCCGGGTTTGTCGTCTTCTGTTGTTTTTTGAGGCAAATGTTCGGGCAAAAGTAAATTTCCGGGAACAAGAACTACCATCGTTTCAATGACATTCTCCAATTCCCGTATATTGCCCGGCCAATTTCGTTCTCCTAAGGCATGACATATTGCTAATGATAATGTTTTATTTTTTTTGTACTTTTCATTATACATTTCAACAAAATATCTTGCTAACGGAATAATGTCATCTCGTCGTTCACGTAATGGAGGAACGTCAATATTGATCACATTTAAACGATAATATAAATCTTGCCTGAACGTCCCCTCTTTCACCATGTTCCACAAATTGCGATTTGTAGCCGCTATGATGCGGACATCAATGGGAACCGGCTTACTTCCACCAATACGCAATACTTCTTTTTCCTGAATAACACGCAGTAATTTTACTTGTGAAGTTAGACTTAATTCACCGATTTCATCCAGCAATAGGGTTCCGGTGTTAGCTAGTTCAAAAAAACCGATTTTACCATTTTTACGGGCACCCGTAAAAGAACCATGTTCATATCCGAATAATTCAGATTCAAATAATGTATCGGGAATAGCTCCGCAATTGATTTTAATAAGGGGTTTCATATTTCGGTTACTATGCTGGTAGATTGCATCAACAACTCGTTCTTTGCCAGTCCCTGATTCACCGGTAATAAGAACTGTAGAATCAACAGAAGAAACTACGTTAATGATTTCCATAATACGGGTCATCTTTTTGCTATGGACAACAATAGTATCATGGACGGTATCTTTACTTTTCATATTGGCAATTTCCCGTACATAATCAGCCATGGCCAACTCCTGTTTCTCGAGTTTGTGTCTAAGCATATTCATTGCCGATACATCTTGAATGGTTACAATGACACAGGTAAGTTTCTTTTCATTAAAGCTTGGGATTCCCGTATAAATTAATTTTTTACCGGCATATTCAGAGGCTACGATTACTTTATCCTGCTGCTGTAAAACTTTTTCTACAATACCTTCTTTAAAAACACCTTTTTGGACAATCAGGGTGGAAGACTGTCCGATTAACGTATTGCGATGTACATTAAAAGTTCGTTCTACCGCTTTATTGATACGAATAATAATGCCCGCGCCATCTGCTACGATAACACCGTCTGCAACAGATTCAATAATGGCATCAATTTCTTTCAAGGTATTAGTTAAAATGTCAACTTCTTGTGATGCACATACAGCATGGCCGGATTCATGCAAGACCAAAATGCTCCCATTACGTTTCTTTCTATTTATCCAAGGATAAATATTACAAATGATCCAATTCGTTCGATTATCAATAGAAAAACGTCCCTGCCCGTTGCCTATATCAATTTGTTCTGATAGTTTTGCCAATAGTTCTTGATAATTTACATTTGATTCTTTTGCTAATTTTTGAGCTGCCAAATTATAATAAATAGGATGTCCGTCTCGATTTACAATGAGAATAGAGCAATATAGAGCATTGATGACATTTTCATAATCACGGGTAGTAAAATGCAATAGTGTGTTTTTCATATCGATTTTCTCCTTTTTAAAGCCGGAAAATCAAAATGGGTCTGTATAGCTTTCTGTATAATACTATTATAATATAGTGAAATATATATAATACAGCAGCATTATTCAAGCTGCTTGATTCGTTCTTCTGCTTTTTTTAATAACGTAAGCTGAGCATATACTTTTTTCCTTGGATCAGAAACTTCTTCTCTATGGTATGAACCATCAGCTTCCATACAATATGCTTTTACATTATCCTCCAAATACAGGTGCAAAATTTCTTTAATTCTTTGTTTATGCAATTCGTAATCGACAGGAATCATCAATTCTACCCGTTCATCGAGATTACGCGGCATCCAATCTGCTGATGAAATAAACACATCTTCCCTGCCATTATTGTAAAAATAAAATAAACGACTGTGTTCCAAAAAACGTCCGACAATACTGCGAACCGTGATATTCTCGCTAACATTTTTTATACCTGGGCGCAGTACACAAATTCCTCTTATGATTAATTTAATTCTAACACCGGCACAGGAAGCCTCATACAATTTAGCAATAACATGTTTATCTAACAGAGAATTCATTTTGGCTATAATTTTTGCCGGTTGGCCTGTCTTGGCAATAGCTATTTCCTGATCTATTTCAGATATAATGCGTTCTCTTAAATTTAAAGGAGCTACTACAAATTTATTCCAAACAGGAGGATCCGAATAACCTGACAACAGATTAAAAAATGCGGAAGCGTCAATGCCAATCAATGGATCTTTCGTAAAAATACCGATATCTGTATATATTTTAGCCGTTAATCCGTTATAATTTCCGGTAGCCAAGTGCACATATCGTCTAATGCCTTCTTCTTCCCGTCTTACTACCAGTGTAATTTTTGAATGTGTTTTTAAGCCTTGTATGCCGTATATGACATGACAACCCGATTTTTCCAGTTTACGAGCCATCAAAATATTATTCGCTTCATCAAAACGAGCCTTGACCTCCATCAACACCGTTACTTGTTTACCGTTTTCCGCAGCATCACTTAAAGCCGCAATAATAGGAGATTCATTGCTGACACGGTATAAGGTTTGCTTAATAGCCAAAACATGAGGATCAGAGGCAGCTAAACGAATAAAATTTTCAACTATGGTAAATGCCTCAAAGGGATGATGAACCATAATATTCCGTGATGAAACGGCCTCCCAAAAGTCCGCTGCAGGTGCGGCAGCCAATTCATAAGCGGGCTGCGGTGTAAATGGCTTATATCGTAAATAGTCATATCCATGAATATGTGCAAATATTTTACAATCCAGCGGACCATTTATCATGTAAATATCTTGATCATCCAGCTGCAGTTCATGGGATAAAAACAAGCGTATCGTACGACTTGCGTTATAAGCAAGCTCTAAACGTACAGCAGCTCCCTTGCGTCTTTTTTTTAAAGACTTTTCTACTTCTGTCAATAAATCCTCTACATCATCGTCAATATCCAGATCCGCATCCCGGGTTACACGAAAAGGAGTTACCTCTAAAATGGTACAGCCGTGAAAAAAATGTTTAGCATACGCGCTTAATATATCCTCTAAAAGCAAAAATTTCTCAGGACTTTCTGTACCGGGAACTTTAATAATTCTATCTAAAACAGCAGATGGTACCGGAAGTACTGCTGTACGCACGGCAGGGTCTTTTCTTGTCCGCAAAAGAACGGCAAGATTTAAACTAAGACTAGAAAGGAAAGGAAAAGGATGACTGGAATCAACAGCCATCGGAGTTACAACTGGATATATTTCACTTTCAAAAAAAGTATTCAGCCATATCTTTTGTTCTTCTGTAAGTTGACGAACCGCAATAAATTGCAAACCTTTGGTAAGCAGCTTATTCCTTATAATGCTCAAATATCGATATTGTTCATTTACTAATATATGGGCCATGGATTCAATGGCATTAAATTGTTCCTGCGGTGTCATATTGGCAATATCGTGGTGGTCCACACCGCTTTCTATGAGATGTTTTACTCCTGCCACCCGAATCATAAAAAACTCATCCATATTGGAGGCGGCTAT
>JALCNL010000094.1 GCA_022649055.1 Megasphaera sp. | reverse complement strand
TTTGCCTGGACAAAAAGGACGCCGTGTTCTTGGAAATATTGAATGGCTTCCAATGAAGAAGGCATGTTGGCTCCTTCGGCGACAGCAATTACTCCGTTTTTTACAAGTGCGGCAGCACTTGCAAGATCCAGTTCATTTTGTGTGGCACAAGGAAGTGCGATGTCGCATTTTATATTCCATTCGCTGAACGGATCTTCGTGATATTCTGCCTGAGGATGATGCGTTATATATTCTTGAATACGGGCCCGGTGAACTTCTTTGATATCTTTCACGAGAGCAAGGTCAATGCCGGAAGGGTCATAAATATACCCATTGGAATCGGAGCAGGTTACTACCTTGGCGCCTAATTCCTGCGCTTTTTGGATGGCATAAATGGCAACATTGCCGGAACCGGATATCGCGATGGTTTTGCCTTTTATATCGATGTTGTTGTCGTCAAGCATTTCTTTTACGAGGTAAAGAAGACCATACCCTGTAGCCTCTGTACGCACAAGGCTGCCGCCGTAGGTTAAGCCTTTGCCGGTAAGTACACCGGCATCATTGGCATTGCGAAGCCGTTTGTATTGTCCGAAAAGATAACCGATTTCTCGTCCGCCTACACCGATATCTCCGGCAGGAACATCGGTATTAAGTCCGATATGGCGCTGCAATTCCGTCATAAAGCTTTGACAGAAGCGCATGACTTCTTTGTCTGATTTTCCTTTTGGATCAAAGTCAGAGCCACCTTTGCCGCCGCCGATGGGAAGACCCGTCAGCGCATTTTTAAAAATTTGTTCAAATGCTAAGAATTTTAGAATGCTAAGAGTTACAGTGGGATGAAAGCGCAAACCGCCTTTATACGGACCGATGGCACTATTTGCCTGAACTCTATATCCACGATTGATATGGAGCTCTCCTTTATCATCTTCCCAAGGAACACGGAAGATAACGATGCGTTCCGGTTCAACCAAACGTTCAAGAATGTTAGCGTTATAATACGTCGGGTCACTTTCCAAAACGGGTATAATTGATGTCAATACTTCGCGTACGGCATTGTGGAATTCTTTTTGTTCAGGGTCTCTTGCAACTACCATTTCTAACACGTTATTAACATATTTGTTCATATCGGCCATGTGAATTCGCTCCTTTGGACTTATATCGATAATACAAGTTACAGTATACAATAAAATTAAAAATAATCAAAATAATTTTAATAAAAATACTGTATACAAGATAAAATTGCATATATTATTCTGTAAAAACATAATAAAAATAACTACAATGCAATTTTGGCGATGGAAGTATAGTGTGGTTACATTGGAAAATAGTTCTAGCAGGTCATTTTTTAGGGGGAATACATATGAGGATTGCATTGATAACAGGCGCATCTAGTGGATTAGGGCACGAATTTGTCATGCAAATAGATCAATTGCGAATAGTAGATGAAATTTGGGGAATTGCACGCAGCGAGGAAGCCTTAGATAGTTTAGAAAAACAAATACAAACGCCTTTTCGATCTATTATGCTGGACTTAACACAGCGATCATCCTTGGAAATTCTTCAGCATATATTTGATGAAGAACGGCCGGTAGTAGATATAGTTGTTAATGCTGCCGGCTTTGGCCGGATTGGCTTTGGGCAGGACATTCCGATTTTTGATAGCATGGCTATGATAGATTTAAATTGCAAGGCCGTTGTATGGATTACGGAAATGGTAATTCCGTATATGGCAAGTCAGGGGAGAATATTGGAAATTTGTTCGGCTTCGGCATTTCAACCGCTGCCGTATTTAAATGTCTATGCTGCAAGCAAAGCATTTCTTTATCATTATAGCTGTGCTCTTCACGAAGAATTGCGAAATCACGATATTATGGTTACGGCCGTCTGTCCTTATTGGATCAAGGATACGGAATTTATCAAAAAAGCAAAAAAAACGGAAAAGAAAACCTATGTAACAAATTATCTATTTTCTTTGCAGGGTAAAACCGTTGTACGGCAGGCACTTAAAGATTCTTCTTTGGGGCGTATGACGTCTGTACCGGGTTTGATTAGTAAAGCAGGACTTATTTTATCGAAAATTATGACAGTACGCAGTAGTATGAAGTTGTGGGAATTTTTTCGCAAGCTGTGAATTTGACAGGGTGTCTAGGGTGCTATATACTAAAGCTGGTTTACTTGTGAAGTGAGGGGGAGCGCCCTGGCTTTGCTGCGGAAAATATATAGTGATGACCAATATGCGATGGGAGCCTGTATGACAGGTTGAGAGGATACTGTTAGTATCGACCGCTTACTCTTTCCGGAGGTGCGCATTTTGGCGTTTTTTTAGGGCGGGTAAGAGAACCGCTCTTTTTTTGCTGCTATTTTGATTTTATGGAAAAGCGAATACAGGCAATTAAAATTATTTTGAAAGTATGATACAGGAGGGAATACCCATGATAGGAAAAGTAAATGATGATTTTTTTCAAAAACATGTGCTGACTCAGACAGGAATGCAGGCAGAAGCTGTCGTTATGGGACCTCATATGGGAGTCGATGCGGCCATATTAAGGCTTTCAGATTCATATATGGCCGTTGCTGAAGATCCGATTTTTCCCAGTTTGTCTATGACCGCCGATGATTTTGCCTTTGTAACCGTTCATATAGGGGCTAGTGATATTGCCGTTATGGGAATACAACCTCGTTATATGACATATTCCTTACTGCTGCCGCCGGATACGGAGGAAGATTATATTGCGGAACTTATTGCAGCTATCAGTCGGTATGCGAAAGAAATCGGTATTACGATTGTAGGTGGACATACCGGCTTTTATGGAACTGTTACGGTACCCACGATTGGCGGCATCACCGTATGGGGAACCAATGATACCTATATATCGCCGATGGGAGCACAAGACGGGGATAATGTTATTATTACTAAAGGCTGCGGAGTAGAAGCCGCTGCCTTATTATCGTTCGAGTTACAGGAGGTTCTCAAGGACAACATAGATACAGACGATTTACAACGATCCCTTGCACGGATGCATGAAGTTTCGGTTGTAAAGGATGCCCGCATAGCGGCACACAATCGTGGCGTTCATGCTATGCATGATGCCACGGAGGGAGGCGTAAAACGTGGTGTATGGGAAATTGCGCAGGCTTCCGGAAAGGGAGTCGTCATTAATACAAAAGATTTATTGCGGCCGCATGACATAGAAGCTGTTTGCGGGTATTTTAACCTGAATACATGGGAAATCATTAGTGAAGGGACATTAGTGCTTACCTGTGCACCGGAAACAACCGAAAAGCTTTTGAACGACTATGAAAAAGCAGGGATAAAAGCCCGGATTATCGGAACCATTACAAAATCATCACAGGGGTGTATGTATTTAGAAAATGGAGATTTAAAAGAACTCGTGCCGCCAGGCAGAGATAAATTCTGGGATGTTTTTTTTGAAGCAGCAGCACTTCACGCGCATAAGATCCAATCAGAAGAAGAAAAGTTGTGTGCGGCATTGAAACAAACTGCAGCTATATTTTGTGATGAGAATATTTATAAACTTTTACCGGAAATTGGAGCTAATATTGCTTGTGTGAAAAAAAATGGCAAACAACTTAGTCAGGTGGCAGGAATACCTGGTAGAATTATCAGTGTTAAAAATAAGGCGGTTGCTGCGAGCGAACCGGAAATGGGGGCAAGTGTCCATATGGGAGAATCTATTCTTGAAGTGCGCAAGTATTTTCCTGAAGCAGCCTGCATAATGAATTTGCGTAAGAACAAAGCGGTTTTGCAGGCTTGTAATATGGCAGGGCTTACTAGTATTGACATGCCGTTATGTAAAAATTATCAACAGAAAGAGAATGAGTTTTTGATTGATTTGGATACGGTTTTAGCACATCGTGATACACTTCCCGATATATTGACAACCCCGGATCGAATTAATCTGGAAACATTAATTTTAGTTATAGGTACGTCATTAAAAGATTTAGAAAGAAAAGTTCTAAGTATTAAAAAAAATTATAAGTGAATATAGAAATACTGTAAATATTATTTCGTATAATACGTGATAAATCGTAGGTACCATGCTATAATATATTGTTAAATGACTTCAATATAGGCAGGCGTGGATATGGAAAAATGGAAACAAAATTTATGGATATGTTGTTGTGCAGGGTTTATAGTGTCTGTGGGAATGAGTCAAATGGCGCCTATGCTGCCGCTATATGTGGCGGAACTGGGAATACATGACATACAGCAAATAGAACGCTGGTCAGGCATCATTTTCGGGTGCAACTTTATTAGCTTGGCTGTTTTTTCTCCTATATGGGGACGATTGTCGGATCGGTATGGGCGTAAGCCGATGGTGTTGCGAGCGAGCCTTTGGCTGGCGGTTATCATGACAGGGATGGGATTTGCACAGAATGTGTATCAATTAGCGGTCTTACGTCTTGCCCAGGGAGCTATGAGCGGTTTTCAAGCGGCCGTTATTCCACTTATCGCCCAAGAATCACCACGGGATCATTCCGGCTGGGCCTTAGGCATGTTTTTTACTTGCCAGGTCAGCGGAACTCTTTTGGGTCCTTTATTGGGCGGCTGGCTTTCGGAACTTATCGGTATCCGCCATACTTTTTTTGTTATAGGTTTTTTCTGTTTTTTGGGATTTTTAGCACTCTTTAAAATTCATGAAACATGTAAGCCGCATGTGCAGGCAGCCGCATTGACGTTAAAAGATACGTTTCATCGATTGCCGCAGCCGCAATTAATTTTCGGACTTTTTATAACCACACTGGTTATGCAGTTTGCTACTATGTCGATCCAACCTATTATTACCGTGTATATCTCACAATTGGTCGCGTCTTCCGATCACTTGGCACTTATAGCCGGAGCTGTTTTTTCTTCTACCGGCTTTGCTAGTATGCTTACGGCGTCCCGCATTGGACGGTTGGCTGATCGGATAGGATCGCAGAAGGTATTGTTTTTTTCTCTTGTGTTAGCAGGTATTTCGTTCGTTCCGCAAGGATTAGTAACAAGTCCGGTGGAACTTGGCATATTGCGCTTTGCTTTGGGAATCGCATTGGCGGGTATGCTGCCGTCTGTCAATAATTTGATTCGGCAGTATACCCCGTCCCTATGTTTGGGGCGCATTTACGGATTTAATCAATCGGCGCAATTTATGGGAATGTTTGCCGGTGCTTTTTTTGGGGGGCATTTGGCGGCGGCAATAGGAATTCAAAATGTATTTTTTGTTACAGCGGGAGTATTGTTAATAAATGCTGTTTGGTGTTGGAAAATGGTATATTCAGTGTCTGAAATGAAAACTTAATTTAAATTGAAAAAAATAATTATAATTTTTAATATATTTTTATTGTATATTATTATTTTTATTATATAGAAGATAATGTGTAAAATAACGGCGTTAGTATCACATAGTTTAATGCGGTATGAAAGGTATAAAAATGAATAATAATGATAAATAGTAATGTGAATGAAATGTTTTTGTAATAATAATGTAATTAATTACTTGTAACTAATTTGATTATATTGTATAATGTGGAATAAACTTTAATATTTTAATGAAAAGAAGGTAAGGTAATAATGGAAGTAAAGGATTTAGTTCAAAAATATCAGGATTATGTTCGCAATTTACGGCGTTATTTTCATCAATATCCTGAACTCAGTTACGAAGAAGTGGAAACAACGAAACGTATTGCTGACGAGCTCGATAAAATGGGGATTCCTTATGCTATTAACCCAGAAAAAAACACAGGACTTGTAGCCGTGATACAAGGAGGGCATGCGGGAAAAGCAGTAGCGCTGCGTGCCGATATAGACGGATTGAATGTAACAGAAATGAATGATGTTCCTTTTAAATCTAAAAATGAAGGGAAAATGCATGCATGTGGTCATGACAGTCACATTGCCATGCTTTTGGGTGCGGCACGCATGCTTTTGGATGTTAAAGATGATATATATGGTAAAGTATATCTTGTTTTTCAACCGGCAGAAGAAATGGGCAGCGGTTCGCAGTATATGATTAATTTTGGAAATTGGTATAATGAAATTGGAGCTATTTTTGGCGGGCACATTTGGATTGATGTACCGGCCGGTAAGATTTCAGTAGAGGCCGGTGATCGTATGGCTGCAGGCGGACAATTTATTGTTAAGGTTCATGGTAGATCCGGGCATGGAGCACAGCCGCAGGAATCTATCGATGCAGTTGTTACGGCGTCGGCAATCGTTATGAATTTGCAGACATTGGTATCCCGCCATTACAGTGCGCTTGATCCGGTCGTGTTGACTATAGGAACATTACATAGCGGGGATCGTTTTAATATTATTTCCGGTGAAGCCGTTATGGAAGGTACAACTCGTTATTTCAGCACGGAGGTAGGAAAGGACCTTAAGGAATCCATGGAACGTATTATTATGGATACCGCCCACGCGTATGGAGCTACGGCGGAATTTAAGTATTGGATTATGGTACCTCCTACTGTGAATGATGAAGAATGTTCAGTTATTGCACAAGGTGCTGTTAAAAAAGTTCTGGGAAAAGATGCATTATTTCATATGCAAAAGACTATGGGCGGCGAAGATTTTTCTCGCTATCAGGAACATAAACCAGGCTGTTTTGCTTTTGTGGGATTTAATAATCCGCTTATTGGGGCAGTCAATTCCCATCACAGTAATAACTTTACCATAGATGATTCGATTTTATCCGGCGGTTCGGGTGTATATGCCCAGAGTGCCATTGATTGGCTGAAAATGCATTGCGATTAATCTGCAATGAGACACAATTTCTTGCGTTTAGTGGGATTTGTTTGATGTTTGTTATATAGGATACTATTTTATAAAGAAGGGGGTTTTGTTATGGCATTACGAATTTTTTTGACAGCAGTGCCGTTTATTTGGATTATTGGAGCATTGCCATGGGTTAATCGGGTACATCCCATGATTTTTGGCGTACCGTTTCTTGCTTTTTGGATCCAGCTGGGTGTCATTATATCTGTGTTTTGTATTCATACGCTTTATATGATAGACAAGAAGAAGCATGCAAAAGCTGATGCAGAAGCGGCCGAACATGCGTTAGACGGTCATAAATCAAGGGAAAATTAAGAGAGGAGGTACTCATTCATGGAGAATAGTAGTGCAATTATTATATTGTTTATTTTTATCGTTGGCATTTCTATACTGGGAGCTATCCCGGGTATGAAACATAAAATGAATTCTGAAAGCTGGGCTGTCGGTGATCGTAATTTTGGCCGTTGGCTGAATTGGTTTATTATGGCGGGTGAAGTGTATACAGCCTTTGCTTTTTTAGGTGCCAGCGGCTGGGCTTATGCGAAGGGAGGACCGTCCTTCTATATTTTGGGATATGGTTCTTTGGCATATATGGTAGGCTATTACATTTTGCCGAAAATTTGTGTATATGGACACAGCCACTTGCTTGTTACACAAGGTGATTTGGTCGAATACTTGTATAACAGTCGTCCTTTGGGTATTTTGGTATCTTGTATTGGTGTAGCGTTCTTATTGCCATATCTTCAGTTGCAGCTTACTGCGCTTGGTCTTATTGTGGAAGTGGCTTCGCTGGGCGGGATTTCTCGTATAACCGCTATGTTGATTGCATTTGTTATGGTTGCTGCATTTGTTTTTTTAAGCGGCTTAAAGGGAGTTGCTTCTACTGCTCTTATTAAGGATATAGCCATGATGCTTGCTATGCTTTTCTTTGGCATTTATCTGCCCTTCCATTATTTCGGCGGTGTAGGAGAAATGTTTGCCAAGATTGAAGCGATTAATCCGACGTATTTGATTTTTCCGGGAAGTACAAACGTGTTGGATGTAGGCTGGGCCATGTCTACGCTTTGTGTTATGGCGGCAGGATTTTATATGTGGCCTCATTTTACGACGAACACGTTCAGCGCTAAAGATCCGGATGTCCCGCGGCACAACGCTGTATGGCTTCCCGTATATCATCTGTTGCTGATATGCCCTATGCTTGTTGGTTTTACTGCGTTGTTAGTATATATAAATAATCCATTGCCCGTAGCTGACATGGCTTTCTTATATTTGGTTAAAGATACCTTCCCTGTTTGGGTTCTTGGAATTGTAGGCGGCGCCGGTGCGCTTGCTTGTATGATTCCGGCGGCGGACTTGCTTTTATCTACCTCGCTTTTGATATCTCGTAATATTTATATTAAAGGGTTCCGCGGCGGAGATGAAAATGTATCCCCGGAACATATGAAACAAGCTGCTCGGTATTTTATTCTTGTTCTGACGGCAATTGCTTTATATTTGTCTATTTTCCATGCTAATCTTTTAGTTAATTTGCTTCTTACCGGTTATTCCGGAGTTACACAGTTTTTTCCGCTTATTGTATTTGGTATGTTCTGGCCTAAATCCAGTAAATTGGGAGCTATCTGCGGTCTTCTTGTCGGTGAATTCCTTGTATTTTACTTGATGTTGAACAAAATGGACCCGTTCCCATTGATGGGTATTCATTTTAATGCTGGTTTTGTAGCTCTTGTTTGTAACTTTATTGTCTTTATTGCAGTCAGCCTTTTGACTAAAGAAGGAAAAACGAGGCTTCAATAATTAAAATAAAAAAGAGGCTGTGAAAAAATGAGAAATCATTTTTTCACAGCCCTTTTTTTATATAAAAATTTATTACATATGAAACAATAAAAATGCTGCCAACTGATTCATTCCCGCT
>JALCNL010000093.1 GCA_022649055.1 Megasphaera sp. | reverse complement strand
ATTAAAAATAGATATAGAATCTCAAGATATAGTAAAACAGCTACGCATAGATATTAATAATTTTCAAGGCAAATTAGAGATTAATGCTGCTGGAACAAGACTAAAATCTACTACGCGCTTAAAGGCTATCCTAAGAAAAGAAAATATATATAACATTCCTAATAAGTTAAAGAAATTTAAACCAATATTAGGTGATGAAAATTTATGTATAAATTGGATAGATTGGAAAAACAAAGGTTTCGATTTTGATGAAAAGGGGATTTGTCCATTTTGTTCGGATAAATTGCAAGAAAATTATCAAGAAGAAAAAGAGGTTTTTCATGATACATACAAAAAATCAGATGCACAAAATCTAAAAGAAATGTTAGATCTATTTAATGATTTTCATAAATATCTTATTGAAGAAAAATATAAGAGTTTAATATCCTGCGTTAAAGAAGAAAAAGATGAAGCTACTATTAATGCCGTATTAAAAGGATTCGTTGGAGATTATCAATATATATATAATAAATTAGATGCTATGGAAAAATTTGATACAAGCGTATTTCGAAAAGTTAATATAGCCACAATTGACTCAACGCTGGAACAAATGAGGATAGATGATACTGCATTAAATTATTTTGGGAGTACTTTAATGCAAAATATTACTCATTTGATTAATGATAAAATAGATGAATTATGCCAAGAAGCCAGCTCTATAAAACAAGCAATGGGAGAACTTCAAAGTATTTTAAAGAAAGCAATTAGTGCCTCTAAAAAAGATATAAATTTATTTTTAAAAGCAGCGGGAATTGAGTATGATTTTAATCTTGATACTAATGATGATGGATCGGCAGTTGCTCACTTAATGTATAAAGGAACTACTACTGTCGATTCAATACGAGATCATCTTAGTTGGGGGGAGAAAAATGCTCTATCATTAATATTATTTATGTTCTATTCTTTGAGCCAAGAAGCGGATTTAATTATATTAGATGATCCCATATCTTCGTTTGATACAAATAAGAAATATGCAATTATTTATAGACTTTTTTCAAAACAGACGGGTGTTTTTCCAAGGAGTTTTTATGAAAAAACAGCATTGATGCTTACCCATGATTTTGAGCCAATAATAGACTTTGTTGTTGTGGGAAAATTACCAATGGACAAAGTTAGTGCGAAGTTTATTGAAAACGTTGATGGTAAATTACAAGAATGTGATATTAATAATAAAAAAGATATACATCCAGTAGTTGAAGGGTTAAAGACACATATAAGTAATGAAGATTTAGACATGGTTTGTAGGATAACTTTTTTGAGAAAGCTGTATGAGCATATGGGTAAGGAGAATTATCAAGAAGCCTATGACGTATTATCGTCATTAATACATGGCCGTCCACAATGTACTTATAACGATGGAATTACGAAAATCCCTCAGGAAGAAATAAATAAAGGAGTTCAGGAAATCAAAAAATTAATAACTTCTTTTGATTATGAGCAATTTCGAAAAGAGTATTTTTGTGAGAATGTTTTGAAAGAAAAGTATTTCAGAGAAAGCAACAGATATTTAAAAGTGATCATTTTTAGAGCTTTATATGAAATTAGAATGATATCAGATTTAAAAAAAAATGATGCATTAGATGATACATTATTTAAATATATTAATGAAAGTTATCATATTGAAAATGATTATGCATATTATCTTGATGCGATAAAATTTTCTGTAGTACCAGAATATATCGTACATGAGTTAGATAAATATATGACGACTCATTATAAATCTTCAGTTACAGCATAAAAATATATGTTATTTGTTTTTATCAGATAAAAAGACAATGAGTGTTCAATTCATATTTTCCCGATACGCTAATCGAGTAAATTGGTTGATGACTCATTGTCTTTTATTTATATAACTATTTCTACCGGCTAACCTTCGTCCAATGGTTATCCAGTAAAATTAGTCAAAAGAATAATAGTCATGGGGGCAAAGCGATTAGAGTACAATTAAGTTCGCAAAAGTAAAAAGGGAAACGCCATCAAAACCCGAAGAGGTAATATCCAGCAAACAATGAGAAGTGAAAATTGAGGGCGTACCAAAATTTTGTCGTATTTTTTGAAAAAATTCTATTGAAATTTATAGCGAGTAAAGAATCAATGCAAGAACGACTGATAGAAGATGAAGTAGACAGTAAACTTTGTGTTGAAAAATCAAAATAAGTGTATCATGTTGTAGCTGAAAATAAATGATATTCAATGAATCGCCCCTGTTGATTATTCAGGGGGGGATTTTTGTGCGCTATATATTTATGAAGCACTTTGTATATTTGAGAAAATTATCATTTTTAGGCCGATGCAGAAAAATGACGATTGGGGTAGAAGTTGGGGTAGAAGGTCGGGAAAAATCCGAAAAATGAGAAAATTAAAAGCGCATCGTCAAGCCTGATAAACAGCTTAATGATGCGCTTTGTGGATGGCGGAGCGGGTGGGATTCGAACCCACGGACCCTTTCGGATCAACTGATTTCGAGTCAGCCCCGTTATGACCACTTCGATACCGCTCCAAGAGTCAACATAAAAATTTTATCATAGTTACTGTTCTTCGTCAATAAAAAGATAACATGAAAGTTTATTTGACTTTTCCTGCAGTTTAATTATAATGAGAGAGTGTAGAAAACTATTTTGATGTAAATAGTTTTATTATGAGAATAAAGGAGTTATTACATGTTTGAGCAATTTTATATTTCTATGCAGCAGGACATTAAATTGTTTGTTTTTTTTCCTGTTCTTTGTGCTGTTTTTCGCGGGATATTTATTTATACATATAAGCCATATTCTTTAAAAGGAAAATGGAAGGTAGTAAAAGAATGTTTTCGCTTTGGTTTTTGGTGGGGCATGGATTTTAATGCCTATGTATTTTTATTTTCCTTACTGCTGATCACGCTTCCGGGGTTAGTCTTCCCTTATTGGTATAGCCATGGAAACTTCATTCGCTTACTGTGTGGAACTATATATGCGGTGATATTATATGCAGCTTTTGTGGGAAAAATGATTTTTTATTTTCAGTTCCATGATACATTTAATGGATTGGTTTTATTGGGACGCAAGGCTAATAAACGTAATTTAATAGATGTTTTTTTTAACCAATATCATGGCTGGACTGCCATTTTAGGAGCAATCCCGTATACCTTTGCATGTTGGTTTATTTTAACGTTGCTGGTTAGATTTCCATCCGCGGCTTATCCTCATTTTTCTTTGCCCGTTTTATCCTATGGTTTTAATGTGCTTATTGTGCTGGCTGCAGGTTTGGGATTTTATTTTTTTCGATATGGCGGGACTTTGATTCATGATGATAAACCGGAATGGGATACTATCCCGGATATCGTGAAAAATGATGTATTTCTTTCCAAGGCGGCGATGGATGATTTAGTTGCGTTGGAATATTTGACAGAACATCCGATGAATGATTCTTTAAAGCATACAGATGAACAGGATATGCAGTCTTTTGAAACAGCTGCCAAAGAAATAGGCGTAGCTCTTCCTATCCAAAAGAATCCGGTGTATATGAGCAAACGCATAGCTAAGGGAGCGATAATTAAACCACCGTCTCACATTTTTCTTATTGTGGGAGAAAGTTATGGGCAAAATTATGTGGATCCGTTTTTACAATCGCTTCATGTTGCGGACGGAATAAAATCGTTAATGAACGATCCTTCATCAGCCGTAATATCTAACTTCCTTTCAGCAGGTATTATATCCAGACCTTCGATTGTGAGCCTTATGTCGGGGATTTTTGATGCCGGACTGGAGCTGAATGAACGGGAAGCTTTTTGGCGGGGAACGGTACCGACGTCATTGCCTGTGCAGCTTAGAAAATTGGGATATCATTCCTCCTATTGGTATGGTGGCAGTTTGGCACATGGAAATTTTCAACATTTTTGTCCGGCGTGTGGATTTGACCGCGCCATGGCGGCGACAGATTTTTGCGGTCCGAAGGCGCCGATGAGCTGGGTGGGGGTGTATGATGGTGTCTTTCTTGATAAAACCGCAGAATTGATCGAACAGGATGAGGTTCATCCGCTGCAGTTTCATTTCGTATATACTACGTCTAACCATGGCCCATATAAGATGAATTTAGAAGAACTGGGCTTTGATACGGAACGCATTATGCCGGATGCTCCAGATGATGTGAAGCACAATAAGGGCATACAATCCATGATGGGAACCTTTTGGTACTCTGATCAAGCTATCAGCAACTTTATAAAGCGGATGAAGCGGTGCTATAAAGACAGCTTATTTATTTTTACGGGAGATCACGGTGGTTCTTGCGGTGAATTGCAGCATACATCACTTATGCAGCGAACATATACGTTCAGGGAACTGCATTGTCCGGTATTTATGATGCAGCATCCTGATATCACACAGGATGTTTTGGCCGGCAATAGAATTGGCGGGCACATGAATATTATGCCTACGATTATGGAATTGATAGGACCGGCAGGATTTGAGTATTATTCATTAGTGCCGCCGCTTACTGAGCCGCTTTCCCGTGTGGTTACGCCATACCATTGGCTGACATCCGAAACCATTGGCGATTATACCGATGCGTATTACCAGATGCTTGCAGCAGTATCGGGTGAACAGACTCATACGGGGAATGTTCCTTATATACATATTTCGGCTGCAGAACGAAATTTATCGGCTTATTTATTGCGTCATCCGGAATTATTGAAAGAGGCAGACAGACCATCTGTTTCGTCATTGACTTTTTCGGACAAGTTTGCTAAGATGGTCCATATGAGCGATGCGGGAGAGTAGTAGGCAATATGAAAGCGAGACAGGAATAGTGAGAGCCTGTTGTGTGCTGAAGGCGCTCCGAAGGCTCCGGCAGGAAGTTCCGGATAGGAATGTGTAAAAGCCGAAAGAATGAAGAGGGTCTTATAGATCAATCAGGGTGGAACCGCGGGTAAGTGTGTACTCGTCCCTGTAACATTTATTAATGTTACAGGGATTTTTTGTATTTTAGGAGGGAAAACAGATGAATTTTCAGGAAATGATTTTTGCATTGAAGCACTTTTGGTCTTCCCAGGGCTGCATTATTCAAGAACCGTATGATGTAGAAAAAGGAGCGGGTACGATGAATCCTGCGACTTTTTTGCGTACTTTGGGACCGGAACCTTGGCATGTGGCGTATGTGGAGCCATCACGCCGGCCGGCTGACGGACGGTATGGTGATAACCCGAATCGGTTGTATCAACATCATCAATTCCAAGTTATTTGCAAGCCATCGCCTGATAATATCCAAGAACTTTATTTGGAAAGTTTGACAAAACTTGGCATTAAAGCAGAGGAACATGATATCCGCTTTGTCGAAGATAATTGGGAATCACCGACGTTAGGTGCATGGGGATTGGGCTGGGAAGTATGGCTGGATGGCATGGAAATTACACAGTTTACATATTTTCAGCAAGTTGGCGGCATTGATGTCAAGCCTGTTTCTTCAGAAATTACATATGGCATGGAACGGCTGGCCATGTATATCCAGCAAAAGGATAATGTATATGATTTGGAATGGACGGAGGGAATTACATATGGAGATATTTTTCACCAAAATGAAGTGGAACAATCTACCTATGCATTCCAAATTAGTGATGCAAAACTGCTGTTTCATTTATTTGATTTATATGAAACCGAAGCTATGCGTATTATTGAATCGGGGTTTGTTCTTCCGGCCTATGATTATGCCCTGAAATGTTCCCATACTTTTAATCTACTTGATGCACGCGGTGCTATTAGTGTGAGTGAACGGGCTGCTTTTATAGGGCGCGTTCGTAATTTGGCGCGTGCTTGTGCCAAAGGATATTTGGAACAACGAGAAAAATTGGGATTTCCTATGTTAAAGGAGGATAAGTAAATGAGCAAAGATGTATTGCTGGAAATAGGCACGGAAGAAATACCGGCTCATTATATGCCAAATGTGTTATTGCAGATCAAGGAACTGGCTGGTGAAAAATTTGCAGAAGCGAATATTTCCTGTGGAAATATATGTTCCTTCGGGACGCCTCGCCGTATCGTTCTTTGTATCAGCGGAGTGGCAGACAAACAAAAAGATATTTTTTCAAAAAATAAAGGACCTTCTGTTAAAATTGCTTTTGATGCTGCGGGGAATCCCACCAAAGCGGCCTTGGGATTTGCTCGCGGCCAGAAAATCAACGTAGAAGATTTGGTCGTTGAAAATGGATATGTATATGCTGACGTGACCTGTGCCGGAGTTCCTACGCAGGGATTACTTCCGGATATTTTAAAAAATATTATACTCTCTTTGAACTTTCCTAAAAGCATGATTTGGGGCAATGAAGATGTTCGTTTTGTCCGGCCTATCAGATGGATGGTAGCACTGTTAGATACAGATGTAATACCTTTTGAAATTGCCCATGTACATACAGGAAATAAGAGCCGCGGACATCGCTTTTTAAGTGATGGAAATTTTTTGATTTCTTCTATGAAAGAGTATAAAGAACTCATGAAGAAACATTTTGTTATTGTTGATCCTGAAGAACGAAAGCAGATGATCTTGGAAGGATTGCAAAAATTGGCTGAAGAAAAAGGCGGGACTATCATGATGGATGAAGACCTGCTCGAAGAAGTCACGTATTTAGTTGAATATCCTACGGTATTGTGCGGTAATTTTGACGAAGCGTTTCTGCAATTACCGGAGGCGGCTATCATTACACCGATGAAAGACCATCAACGTTATTTTCCTATGAAGGATAAAAATGGAAAATTAATGAATATGTTTCTTACGGTACGTAACGGCAATGCGTATCATTTGGAAACAGTTCAACATGGCAACGAACGTGTACTTCGTGCGCGTCTGGATGATGCAAAATTCTTTTTTGATGAAGATCGGAAAACGAAACTGATTGATCGTGTTGAGGATTTAAAGAAAATTGTTTTTCAGGATGGACTGGGGACACTTTATGATAAGGCAAAACGACTGGAAGCCATTACGGTCTTTTTGAAGAACAAACTCTCTATCGTTGAGGCAGAAGATGCATTATTAGTGAGAGCGGCTCAATTAGCTAAAACGGATCTTTTAACGCAAATGGTGGCAGAGTTTACAGAACTGCAGGGTATTATGGGAATGGAATATGCCCGTATTGATGGTGAAAAAGAAGAAGTTGCCTTAGCTATAAATGAACAATATTTACCTCGTTTTGCCGGTGATGAACTGCCGCAAACGATCATGGGAAAAGTCTTGGGTCTTGCTGACAAATTTGATACCATTGTGGGATCCTTTAGTCTGGGCCTCATTCCTACGGGATCACAAGATCCGTTTGCGCTGCGCCGTCAGACAATTGGCATTTTGAATATTCTTATGACGGCTCATTGGAAACTGGACTGCAAGGAAGTATTTAGTTTTATTTTGAATCTCTTAGGCGTGCCGGCACAAAAACAAAAGAAAATTGTAGAACAACTCGATGCGTATTTTCGGTTGCGTCTAAAAAATATTTTTCAAGATCGAGGAATGGATTATCATATCATTGATTGTGTACTCTGTGCAGATACGCTGGATGCTTCGGAGGCAGAACAGCGGGCACAAGCACTGATGAATGCGGATATCATGAGTCAGACGGATATATTACAAGCTTTTACTCGTGTAGAAAATATGATCAAAAATACGAAAATTACCGACGTGACTCCCGAATTGTTTGAAACAGCGGAAGAAAAGAAACTGTATCAGGCCTGTGAGCATATGCAGCCTAAATTATCTGCATTATATGCTGTCTATGATTATGATGGTGTTATTGCTGTTTTGCAGGAAGGAATTGCGGTTATTAACGAATTCCTCGACCATGTGCTTGTCATGCATGAAAATGAAGAAGTTAAGAACAATCGCCTTTATCTTTTGGCATTGACATTTAGTCTTATCAGCCCGCTGGGAGATATAAAGAAACTATCTTAATTTTTTGTTGTTTTTTTTAATAGTATAATGTAGTGTAATATGGTATAGTAATGGTACAATTTTAATTGAAAGGAAGGGGTTAAAATGAAAAAAATAATACTGTTGATCACGGCTGTTACCATGATGATCATGTCAGGTTCTTTTGCTGCCGATAATACAATGGATATTAACGGAGCTGGTAATGACGATATGAATACGGTAGAGGTATTGAAAACGAACGATGCCAACTACTACCGGTATGAAAATTCACGTTTTCAGTATGCTGTTGATATACCCGTGAAGGCTACCGAGGCCATTCCTTCGACAAACGGTGACGGATGTAATTTTATTGATCCTGCAGATGGTACGACATATACTGTATACGGAGCGGATAATACAATGCATTTTACGCTGCAGAATCTTTATAATGTGGATATGGGAATTATCAATTTTCCAAAACTTACAAACAAATCCATGGGAAAAAATTATTATGCTATCGCTTGGGAAAAAGATAATATGGGCTATTACAAAAAAGTAGTTTTGAATAAAGGCACATATGCTTCGTTCGGACTTGCGTATCCGTTATCTCAAAAAGAAAAGTATAAAACGATTATTGCCCATATGGAGGCATCTTTTGTACCAGCAAATGCGCAAACTGCGGCAAAATAAAAGAAATAAGGTATTGCTAATAAGTCAATTATGTGATAAAATAACTCTGTTAATCTAGACAGTCCTCTGTCCGCTTCGCGATGTACCATGCTTGAGATGGTGCCGCAGGGCACGAATGTCTCAAGGAGGAAAATATAAATGAACATTATCAGCGTGCTTGAACAAGAACAA
>JALCNL010000092.1 GCA_022649055.1 Megasphaera sp. | reverse complement strand
GCCGTTTACCCATTGCTTCTTTTAAATCGCTAGTACAATATGTAATACCATTTTCATGATATGGCAGCATGGCACCGGCTGTTAGAAAAAGCGCCGGCAAATCCAAATGCGCTGCAACCATAATCATTCCCGGAATAATTTTATCGCAGGAACCCAGAAAAATAAGACCATCAAATCCATGCGCAGAAACCATCGTTTCTGTTGAACCCGCAATCAAATCACGCGATGGCAGAATATGATGCATTCCTACTCCCTGAGCCATACCATCACACGGACCAGGCACTCCAAATTCAACAGGTGTCCCACCAGCAGTCCAAATACCTTCTTTCACATACTTAGCAATTTCTCGAAATGGTTTATGCCCCGGATTAGCTTCATTGTAAGAATTTACAACACCAATAATTGGTTTCTGCAAATCTTTTTTTCTGTAACCAGAAGCACTCATAAGACCAATAAAATATGCTTCTGTTATATCTTCCGAATTTCCTCTTTTAAACATATTTTTCTCCTTTCTATTTTTCATCCCTAATTTATCTCCTAGCAATAACAAATAATTCGTCCCCACCAATAGCTTCAGCTGCCGTCATTTCTCCGCTAGCAACACGAATAATTTTATCAATAAATCGTTCGCCTTCTTCATCGATACTTTTCCCATCAGTAATAACACTGCTAGCATCGAAATCAAAGTTTTCTTTCATACTTTCATACGTGCGATGATTGCCTGTTACCTTGACAACCGGCACAAAAGGAAATCCAGTCGGATTACCGCGCCCCGTCGTAAAGGCAACAATCTGTGCTCCACATCCGACCATCCCTGTGACAACTTCGCCGTCTTGACTTTCATATTCCATAAGGAATACACCTTTTTTCCCACCTTTTGGCGGTTCCGCATATGGGAGTACATCAACAATTGGGGAAATTCCAGATTTGTACACACCACCAAGTGCTTTTTCTACAATAGTAGACACACCCCCAACAAAATTTCCTGGAGATATCAAAGCATTACGTGAAGGAAATCTTAAATCAATACGTGATTGCAGATGATTTTCAATATGTTTAACTGCATTGCAAACTTTATCTGCAATTTCTGTATTCACAGCTCGTATCGACAATTGTTTTTCTGTACCAATAAGTTCATTTAGTTCCGAGAGGATAGCACTGCCATTTTGGGCTGCAATAATATCACACGCTTTCCCAACAACTGGATTAGCAGCAATGCCACTGGTCGCATCAGTACCACCACACTTAGTTGCCAGCATTAATTCCGACAGATTACAGTCAACTCGCTGCATCTGCGAAGCTTTACAAACAAAAATTTTTGCTGCTTTAATCCCTTTAGCAATTGTATTTGTTGTACCTCCTTCTTCCTGAATAACATAGCGTACAACTGGTTTACCACTTTTTTTAATACCTTCATATAATTCTTCTGATTTAAAACGTTCACAGCCAAGCCCAATAACTACTACCGCTGCAATATTGGGGTGGTTCCCCATAGCAATTAATGTTCTTGCCGTCAATTCAAAATCATATCCAATCTGCGTACAACCAACAGGATGCCGTAAAGCAATCGTTCCCGTTACCTGTCTAGCAATAGCCTCTGCTGTTGAGTTCGCACAAAAAACAGAAGGAATAATTGCCACATAATTTCTGGTTCCCACCGTTCCATTTTCTCGACGATATCCTTTAAATATTAATTTTTCCATCAAATCACCTCTTTTTTGTCCCTCTATCACAATAAATATTTTCATGAACCCAAGAACCTTTAAAAATATCTTTTTTTGCTTTCCCAATAACAGCTCCGTACTTATAAATAGGTTCATCCTTTTGAATATTCTGCAATGCAATTTTATGAGCAAATCCAATGTCTTCTAATACGGATATGTCTTCATTTTTTTGATGAATATAATCACCCTTATGAGCATCTTCCAACACAACAGCAACAGTATCATTAGGATGAATCAAAAGACTTTTTATTAGCATATAGCATTTTCTCCTTTCTACAATCCAATTGCATTAAGCAATAAACAACCGCCCAACCCCATAAATCCCAAAATGGTTGTATAGACTGAGCGTGTCTTCATAGCATCAATGACAGATAAATTATAATATTCTTTGTAGAGCCAGAAACCAGCATCATTGACATGAGAAGTAAAAGCACTCCCACAAGATGTAGCTAAAACCATAAGTTCAACACTGACCCCACAATCAGGGATAATAGGGGCTATTAATCCAGCTGCTGTCATAACAGAAACTGTCGCTGAACCAACGGCAAGACGCAGTGCAGCCGCAATAGCCCAAGCTAATATCAATGGAGATACATTTAATCCCAGAACCATATCTCGAACAGTTATTGCCACACCAGAATCAACAAGAACTTGCTTAAAAGCACCGCCAGCGGCAATAATTAAAATAATCATAGCAACACTTTTAACTGAATCTTTAAGATTTTTCACAACATCTTCCGTTGTCCGTCCCCGTCTAATTCCCAACATAAATGAAGCAAATAATACAGAACATAATAGTGCAATGGGCGCTCCACCAAAAAAATTGACAACTTTCATTATTGGTAAACTTTTAGGTATAAACATGTCCAACACGGTAGCAATTGCAATTAAAAGTATGGGTAATAATGCACAAAGTAGACTGACACTGAAACTCGGCATTTCTTCATCCTTAAAAATTTTAGGAGTTGTCATTCCTTCCGGAATTGTGCATTGAATACGTTTTACATAAGGAAGTCGCTTAAACAACCAAGTTATAAAAAACGAAATAGGTAAAGCTAATATAAGACCATATAATAAAGTTTTTCCTACAAGTGCCCCATACGCATCACAGACTGCTGTAGGTCCTGGATGCGGTGGCAAAAATCCGTGTGTAATAGAAAGCGCTATGACAGCTGGCAATCCTACATACATAAGTGATTTTTTTGTATCAATAACCATAGTATAAATAATAGGAATCATAACAATCAAAGCTGCTTCAAAAAACATGGTGACACCAATGATAAAAGCGGTAATCATCATAGCCCATTGGAGATGACTCATACCCAACTTGTTTATCATAGTCATAGAAATTTGCTGAGCCGCTCCTGAATCACTAAGCATCCGTCCCAACATGGCCCCAAATGCGATAATTAAAATAAGACTCTTTAATTGTCCCCCAATGCCATTGTATATAGATACAGTAACCTTGGACAAATCCATTCCTTCTAATATACCAACCCCAAGGGAAACAATAATCAAGGAAATGAAAGCATCAAATTTCAAATATACCAACATAATCAATAGTGTTATGACCCCTAACGCCACAATAAACAAACTCATACGTACACATCCTTTCTTAAATAAAATAAATTCGCACTTTCACAATTTTTTAATTCTGTAAGTTGCAACCTCTAGTTATACATTAAGCGAATGTTATATATATGTAAAATGAATATTATCGGATGATACCATCACATTTTAGAATAATAATTATAATAAAACCGCTAATATAAGATGTTTTCCTGTTTTATATATATTTTTAGTCGTAATACGAATAGTAATTATTCCATTATCGTATATATAAACGGTTTCAACCATAGGGATTCCAATTATGGTTGAAAATTATATATATATACTCATAGCCCATTAATTTGACGTTATTTATTACAATTCGTATAATATTGTTATAAACTTTAAGTGAATATTGAATATTTTTATATTTTTTGCGGGGTAATCTATGTATGATATTTCAGACTTAGAAATTTTTTTATCTATTTCAAAAACATTGAACCTATCTAAAGTAGCAGAACAATTAAATATGGCTCAATCAACAATCAGCAAAAAGCTAAAAAATTTAGAAACAGAACTAAGTATAACCCTAGTGGAACGTAATAAAGGTACAAAAACACTATGTCTTACAGAGGCCGGCATTAATTTTCTTGATATCGCTAACGAAATGACTGCATTATGGTCCAAAGCTCATGAATTAGACAGCCGGTCTTTTCGTCCTGTTTTAACAGTCGCTTCTTTGAGTAGTCTCAATCAAACCATATTTGCGCCCATGTTTACCCATATCCACGAAGAGCATCCAGAGCTTAAGCTTAATATTCTCACTGTACATTCTGATGAAATTTATCCTATAATTGAAAATCGTCAAGCAGATATTGGCTTTACTTTGATTGAAAAAATTTATCCTACTGTCACCGTCAAAAAATGGTACTCCGAACCAATGGTTGTTCTTCGCAGTCCCAAAGCTAAATTTCCAAAAAATAAAATATTTTCACCACAAGAATTAGATCCAGAAGAAGAGATATTTTATGCCACAGGTATCACTTTTAGCCTCTGGCATGATCAATGGTTCCCACCATATACGAAATGTAGTATCCAACTTGATTCTGTTTCTCTTGTCCCGCGTTTTTTAGCAGATATTAACCATTGGTGTATCCTACCTCTATCGATTGCCCGTTTTTTACAAGAATTACAACCCTACCAAATATTTCCTTTAGCAATCACCCCTCCACCTAGAATTTGTTATAATGTTATTCATCGTTATCCAACAGTAAATACACTTAAGGCACTGCAAATATTAAAACCTTACCTAATGAACTGCACTGCAAAATATAATCCTGAAATACTAAAATGAGGGAATTTTTATGAAATTGAATCAGCTTCTTTATTTCTGTCGCGCTTGTGACAACGACAACATCAGTCATGCTGCTGAAGAACTCCACATTTCTCAACCAACAATTTCCATGGCAATACGAGACTTAGAAAATGAATTTGGCATAACACTTATCCAACGCAATAACAAAGGATTTACGCTTACACGAGAAGGACAGTATTTTTATGAAAAAACCAAAATCATACTTTCTCAAACCAACAAACTGGAACAAATTATGCTTGATATGGGAAACAGGAGAAAACATATTCAATTAGGCATACCTCCTATGATTGGAACATTTCTATTCCCACAACTATATCAAGGCTTCCGGACAATTCATCCTGATATTGAACTTTCTTCTTATGAAGGGGGAACAACCGAATTAGTCAGACTTCTTGATGACAATAAATTAGATTTCGCCATTGTTACCAGCAACCACATCCCAGAGAAACACTATCAAATTCTGCCACTCATGGAAACAGAAACTGTCTTTTGTATCCGTTCTGACCACCCATTAGCAAAAAAAAAGACGATTTCTATTAAAGAACTCATTTCAATCCCACTTATTATGTTCCACGAAAGTTATTCACAAAGTCGTCTTGTGGAAGAACGTTTTAGTCAAGCAAACTGCCACTCTCATATTATTTATAGATCTGGACAACTGTATACAATCAAAGAGTTTATTACCCGCGGCATTGCTGCCGGATTCTTATTTCGCGAATTAGCCGATGAGATTCCAAACATTACAGGTATTTGCCTTACTGACCCACTACGTATACAGATTGGTCTAATTTGGAAGCCCGGTCAACCGTTATTTAATGACGCTGTCGCTTTTTTAAAATATGCAAAACAGTATATGAAAAAATAAAATTTATATTCATTGATATTATTGGCATAAATTTTTCTTATATCAAAACGAAATAAATCTATTATACAAAAACGGGAAACAGGAGTATGATAAAAACGCAAAAAATTATTGATATATTTACATAATAAGTTAAATAGTTTGAAAAGAGGCGCTTTTATATGAAAACACATAATATTGCCGTCATACCTGGCGATGGCATCGGTCCGGAAGTACTGGCAGAAGGTACAAAAATTTTAGAAAAAACAGCTGCCCTAGACGGTACATTTCGTTTCAAATTTACTTATTTTCCTTGGGGATGTGAATACTATCTGAAGACAGGAGAGATGATGCCAGCTGATGGTATTACTCAACTGCGCAACTTTGATGCTATCTTCCTTGGTGCCGTCGGCTATCCTGGCGTACCCGATAACATTTCCTTACGCGATTTACTGCTTCGCATTCGTCATGATTTTGATGAATACGTCAATCTTCGTCCTGTCAAACTATTGAAAGGCGCACCATGCCCACTGGCCGACGTCAAGTGTGAAAACATCGATATGACATTTATACGTGAAAACACGGAAGGAGAATATGCCGGATCAGGAGCTTGGCTTTACAAGGATCAACCAAATGAAGTAGTTATTCAAAATAGTGTCTTTTCTCGTAAAGGCTGTGAACGTATTATTCATTATGCCTATGAACTTGCCCGTAAAGAAAAGAAAACATTGACAAACATCAGTAAAGGGAATGCCCTCAATTACTCTATGGTGTTTTGGGACCAGATTTTCAAAGAAATTGGCAAAGAATACCCTGATGTAAAGACCTATTCGCTTCTCGTCGATGCAGCCAGCATGTTTATGATCAAAAATCCAAAGCGTTTTCAAATTATAGTCACAAGCAATCTCTTCGGTGATATTCTTACCGACTTAGGTGCTGCCATTGCTGGCGGCATGGGACTAGCTGCCGGTGCTAACCTTAATCCGGAACGAAAATTCCCATCCATGTTTGAACCAATCCACGGTTCTGCCCCAGACATCGCAAAACAAGGAAGAGCCAATCCGTTGGCTACAGTGTGGTCTGCAAGTCAACTTCTCGACTTCTTGGGTCATGAAGCATGGGGTAAAAAGCTTATTGATATTATCGAAAAAATGCTTATGGAAAAGAAAATTCTTACGCCTGACTTAGGCGGTACAGCTACAACAAGTCAAGTAGGTGATGAAGTCGTACGTAAACTTGGATAATTATCTACACTAAACCATATCGTTTAATATAAACTAAAAATTCTTTTTTTATCAAACATTCCCGCATCCTAAAATTTATTTCATTTTTATTCCCGTTACCTCGTTGCTGATAAATGAGCCAAAGAAAAGGACTGTAACAAAATGAAGAAAAAACTTTATTTTGTTACAGTCCTCTTTTTATATTAGAGAAATAAATATAAAGTTATTGTCGTTTTGTTTGATAAATATGCTCTACTAATGTTGATGGTCACTTTCAAACACATACTTGTCTTTTTAAAACAGAAAGGTCTACCACATAAATCTCCCTTGTATGAGGCATTGTTAAATCAAACTTTTTAGAGATGAATCCATAAAAAGTCCAGTCGGCTGCTTGTGTACAGACTGCGTCACGATAATACCATGATCTTTTTTTGTAAGATTCAACAATAGTGGAGAGCAAACTTTCATCATAGGAATACATCGTTCATAACCAACCCATGCGAAATCGAATAAAATATAATTACATAAATGCCCAATCTTGTCGACTATCTGGCGACCATTATAAATAGTACCAAATCACCAGGTGCCAGGAACGCAACAAAGGACAGGGCTATCGCAGCCGTCACTATGACCGCTTGCAAACTAAAAGCTCTTCCTTCTTAAATCATTTGTCAAATTCCAATTAGAAAAAGTAACATTTATTTTTCGTTTACGCAACGTGTTGTCTGTGTTAAAATAAAATTAATTTATAGTGATTACTTCTTTGTATCTTACTTATTCAGAAATTACAGTCTAACACAAGATTTATTATTGATATATCCAAACGTATAGTCCACAATAAATTTCAAAAAAAGTGGGATTCGTGTTAATTTCTACTGCTGTAAAAAATATGGAAATTTTATTATTTTAATTGAAATCTCTATTGCAGAAAAATAAGGCTACAAATTTTGTTATCAACTAACTCGACTAACACATCTAAAAAAAATGATAAAATCAAAGTAACATTAGTTCCACACTTACCCCATCTGCCGGAGCCACAATACGACTATATGTTCATAAGCCGCTTACAGACTAAATGTGACGTTGTCTGTTAATACTTTGTAAATAACGCAAACCCGCTTGCCGGCACAGTTCCCTAAAGTGCCATCATGGGTTAGACCAGCATCACGCTTTTTGTCGTACATCTGTTTAAATACAGCATTATTTCGTACCACATGATGAGTGTGACATCCATCAGGACATACTACGTAAGTATAGAGATTCTCTTTTAGATATTCGCGTATGAGTGCATTGAAGTTTCCCGATTGATGTATGGAGGAATCAATCCCCGCGAATGCCAGCAACTTGCAGGGTGCTGAAAAGCGATGCACAGTTTTTGTTTCTCCCAGAATCATTCCGGCTTCTAAACAACGGACACCGGGAATGGTCATGACGACTAAACACATGGAACGTAGCATGGTTTCCCTATTGGATTCAACATCTTTAATTTAACTATCCAGTAACTCAATTTACTCAATGGTTTGGGGTATCTGAATAGATATAGAGCTGTCGCTGGAACCGACAGACTTCCGTGCGAGGACTCTTACTTCTTGTGCTTTGTCTTTCTTGAAACAACCAGAAGAATCCGAGGCAAGAAAATGAACCAGATGAGTCATATGCAGGGAAGTAATCATATCCAGCGAGAGAACACTTCTTTCAAGATGGCGTAGACAGGCTTATGATGGATTCCGTTAAATAAGTGCTGCAATTCAGGAAACGCTTGATCCAGGTACGAAGTCAGCAGAAGTTTATAGTGTATACGCGGTTTTATCAATTTTCGATGGAATCGGCCCATGTTTTTCAAATGCAGCAGATCTAGATCGTACTGCATGGATCACCTGAAAGGCGGTATCATAAGCG
The DNA here is from genome assembly GCA_022649055.1 of Megasphaera sp. Classification (GTDB taxonomy): domain Bacteria; phylum Bacillota; class Negativicutes; order Veillonellales; family Megasphaeraceae; genus Megasphaera_A; species Megasphaera_A sueciensis. Next base: position 727 of record JALCNL010000092.1, on the reverse strand, counting down.
GTTGGGCGATAATGACTGTGTCCACCTTATCAGTCCTCGTTTTACGAATTCTGTTTTTCCTCATGCAAGATATCTGGATAGGGGGGGGTATACTGACCTGAAAATGCCGTATAACAAGAAATTCAACAAGATTATTGCCGTAATGGGCCGTTGACTCAAGGCCAACGATGAGGTTGTCTTTGTTGTACTGGTTCAAGACAAAGAGCAGCATACAGAAGCCATCGTTGTCATTTGTAGATTGAAACGGTCCTACGAGGACTTACCTACCCATCAGAAGATAATACAGAAGCAAAGTGATTGAGCTTGGCAACATCAATGCCAACATAAATCAGGGGATACACCACCTCCTCCTTATTATTGATGATGTGATATCCGTTCACGATTATCGTCGTAGACTTGATTGAAAGGAGTCCTCGTATGCGGGTCTCAGTCTATGGCACATCCAACTATAAACAATTCAGATAACGAAACGGCAATACACTCCTTTTAGTAGTTGATCCACAGATCATCATTAAAAGCCCACAACATCTGAATGCATTATAGTCATATACACCTACAATTAAAAGAAAGGAAAGTATGTAATTTTGCTTCTGTAGTTACCATACAAGATCCTCATGTATAATTTATTAATTGGCGGAGCCGCTGGTCAGGGAATAGACACTACTGTGTCTATTCTTGAAAAACTGTTAAAATGTTCTGGCTACAATGTTTTTACAACACGGGATTT
>JALCNL010000091.1 GCA_022649055.1 Megasphaera sp. | reverse complement strand
GTTGTCAAAAACTTCTTTTTTAGTTAATATTTGGGCACCTACGGAGTTGTACTCCTCATCACTGAAATTGCTTCCCTTACCCGCATCACTTTCTACTAAAACGGTGTGTCCTGCTTCTTTTAAAGCAAGGCATCCTGCCGGTGTTAAACCTACCCGGAATTCATGATCCTTGATTTCTTTTACGGTTCCGATAATCATAATACATACCTCCTTAAAATAACTAAAAATACCAAATAATGTATACATCAATGTATTAAAAATTAGTATAATTACATAATTAATAAATTCTAAAAAGTAATTATACTAATTACTTTTAGTAATGTGTTAATTTAATTATACTAAGACAATACATCATTTGCAATATAGAAGCGGATTAAATTTTTAATATAAATATTAAAAAAATTACGAATATATAGTTAAATTCAATAAAAATTAAATGTCGAGATAAAGAATATAAGGTAGTACTTGGTTTGTACGTTAGCAGATATTTTCTGAATTTATAAAAGCTTGGACAAAACCATTTAATAAACAACACAGTGTAGCCATGAGCGGTAAGTAGAGATATACACCCGCTTACATAAAAGTAGATAAGGGAAAAATATATATTCTACTCGTTTTGCTGTCAAATAGAAATGAATATGGTATGATGAAAGAGTAAAGTTAGTATTTTATGATGTAAGGAGCATATATATGGAAAGAATGGATATCGGCATTGTTGGATTATCGGTTATGGGAAGCAATTTAGCGCTGAATATGGCAGATCATGGATTTTTTGTTGCGGGGTATGATTTTGAATCGTCATTTACAAGGCGATTTATCACGGACAGACCGCATTCCGGAGTGCAGGGATTTTATGATTTGCAGAATTTTTTACATTCGTTAACGAAACCGCGCCGCGTGTTTTTAATGATTAAGGCAGGAGAACCGGTGGATACCGTAATTAAGCAAATCATTCCTTATTTGAGTGAAGGCGATATTATTATGGATGGCGGCAATTCGTTTTTTGAAGATACACAGCGGCGGTTTACGTATTTATCCAAAAGAGGAATCCATTATTTTGGTATTGGTGTTTCCGGCGGTGAAAAAGGAGCACGCAGTGGGCCGGCACTGATGCCTGGTGGCAACATTGATGTCTATGAAAATATTCGACCTGTTTTTGAAGCAATTGCCGCTAAAATAGAGGGGCAGCCATGCTGTTCTTTTATCGGAAGCGATGGAGCCGGTCATTATGTAAAAATGGTTCATAATGGTATTGAATATGCGGATATGCAATTGATATCAGAAGCGTATCGCTTGTTGAAATATATAGGCGGATATACGGACCAGGAAATTTCACAGATTTTTTTCCGGTGGAATCAAGGAGAACTAAATAGTTATTTAGTAGAAATTACTGCGAATATTCTGGCAGAATGTGATGCTGACGGGACTCCTTTAGTAGAGCGAATACTTGATTGCGCAGGACAAAAGGGAACGGGCCGTTGGACGAGTATTGAAGCATTACGGCAGGGCGTCGATGTCTCGATTATTACTACCGCCTGCAATGTACGCGTACTATCGAATTTGATAACAGATCGCAGCAAAGCGGCAGAGCTGATTGAGCATCCAATCCGGAAGCATTGTGTAAATAAAAATTTTGTGGAACAAGTACGAAGAAGTTTATATACTGCAAAAATTGTGGCTTATGCACAAGGATTTTCGTTATATCGCTCGGCATCCATTCACTATGGATGGCATTTGAATTTTTGCAAAATTGCGTCTATTTTTCGTGGTGGATGTATTATTCGGGCACGATTTCTCAATAGAATTATGACGGCGTATGAAAGAAATCCCGAGTTAAGCAACCTTTTGTTTGATGAGTTTTTTTATGGAAAAATAAACGAAAATCAAGAAAGTTTGCGGGATATCATCTGTTTAGCAGTACAAAATGGAGTAGCTATACCTGCTTTTTCCAGCGCATTGCAATATGTTGATGGATATTGCGGGGGTATGATAGGTGCTAACCTTATACAAGCTCAAAGAGATTATTTCGGGGCACATACATATCAGCGGGTAGATAAAGAAGGCTCGTTTCATCATGAATGGAAAGAGTATTATAAAAAATAAAATAAAACAGCAGCGGCACTTCATTCGTGCCGCTGCTGTTTTATTTTATAAGTGAATAGGGTGTTCCTTATTATACACGCCTCTTTGCTATTTCCAGACGCATTTTGTTCATGTTTTTCGTAAATTTATCGGGATCCTTCATCATTAAGCCGGTATAAATAATATCCATCAGGGCTAAATGAACCAACCGGGAAGCTGTAGCTTCAGAACGATAGGTAACCTCTCTGCCAGCACCGCAGAGAATAATGTCGGCCAATTTACAAAGAGGGCTTGTTTTATAACTTGTCAGAACAATAATTTTAGCATGATTGGCTTTTGCTAACTTTGCGGCGGTAATGAGATCAAGATTAGAACCGGAATGGGATACGATAATTACCACGTCTTCAGAGGTTAACAATGTAGCTGAAGTTACCTGCATATGAAGATCGGAAAAGGCATGGACTGGTTTAGAATAACGCAGGAGATGATTTTCGATATCCTTGGCGACACCTGAAGATACGCCATATCCATATACGTCAATCTTATGTGCGTTATAAATCAAATCAATAGCTTTATTGACCGCCTCAGAATCGAGATCTTTTAAGGTATCTTGCAAGCTGTTGATTGTGTTATAAAATACTTTAGAGGCAATTTCCTGTACTGTATCATAGGTGTTGATATCTTGGCAAACGGATTCCAAAGGTGTAAAGATTTCTGAAGCTAAAGCAATTTTTAAATCCTGCAGACCATTGAAACCGGCTTTATGACAAAAACGAGAAACTGTGATTTCTGAACTGGCGGTACTCTCAGCAATTTCTGAAATGCTTTGGCGAATAGCTTCATGGGGATTTTCAGAAATATAATCCGCTATTTTTTGCTGAGATTTTGTAAAATAAGGATAGTTGGATAACAGGAGAAGTAAGCAATTTGCTGGTGGCTGCTTGGAATTTGCCATATGATTACGTCCTTTCTTAGAATTTTTTACGTACCGCGCCTTTTGAAGCGTCTTCTGATATTTTTCTGTACAAATGCAGAAAATTACTATTTACATCTTTGACTACCGGGTGGAATTTCGTGCGGCGTTTTGCTGCGGTGTCTTCAGAGACGCACCATTCTAATTTTCGTTGGGGAATATTGATTTTAATGATATCGCCATTTTGAACAAGCCCAATGGGACCGCCTGCATAGGCTTCCGGAGATAGATATCCTACAGATATTCCGGCAGAAGCCCCGGAAAAGCGGCCATCTGTAATAATAGCAACGCCGGGAATACCTGCTAAGATTTCTGTGGCGCGATGCATTTCTCTCATTCCGGGGCCGCCGGAAGGTCCTTCATATCGAATAATAACGGCAGTTCCATCCGGAATTTGATGTGTATAAGCTGCATCAGTACAATCTTCTTCAGAATTAAATACCATGGCGGGTCCTTCAAATATCCATTGGTCTTCTGGGATTGCAGAACATTTTACAACACTGCCCTTCGGTGCCAAGTTACCATACAGCACGGCGATACCGCCTTCTCTTTCAAAAGGATCGGTTATCGGCCGTATGATTTCACCATCTGCTGGTTTTGCATCGGCAATATTTTCTCCGATTGTATGGCCATTTACGGTCAGGCAATCTGTATGAAGAATGGAACGCAACTCATTCATGACCGTTTTTAAACCGCCGACAGTATCTAAATCGCCGGTTGCATATATCTTGCTGTTTGGACAAATGCGTGTATTTAAAGGAGTATTGCGGCTGATGCGATCGAAATCGTCAAGGGAAATAGGGATACCGCATTCGGCGGCAACGGCCGGGATATGAAGCGTACTATTTAGAGAGCCGCCCATAGCTAATGTGACGGTAATAGCGTTTTCAAATGCTTCTTTGGTAAGAATGTCGAGTGGTTTTATATCTTTTTTTACAAGATTTACAATAGTGCGGCCGGCCTCTGCTGTTAATTCTTTCTGTTCGTCACTTAACGCAAGTATGGTAGAGACATTAGGGAGTGTAAGGCCTAATGTCTCAGCTATTTCACACATGGTATTCGCTGTTCCAAAAAATGGGCAGACCCCGGCACCTGTATAATATTCAGCACTCACATCTAATAGTTTTTGCTCATCAATTTTACCGTGAATAAATTCCTGACGGGCAGCTTTGTTTTCTTTCGGCGTAATGTGATGTTTCATGGGACCGCCTGTAATCATGATAGTTGGAATGTTTATCCGGGCGGCAGCCATAAGCATGCCGGGAACGATTTTGTCACAAGAACCTAACATGACCATCCCATCGAAAATGCCGTGTCCTTTTACCATGGCTTCAATTGAATCCGCAATAAGTTCGCGACTAGCCAGTGAATATTTCATTCCGGCATGACCTTGAGCGATGCCATCACAAATGGCAATCGTATTGAATTCTAATGGTACGGCACCTGCTTCTGTGATGGATTGCTTGACTTGGTCAGCAAGAATACGCAGATGTACATGCCCTGTAACAATTTCATTCCAGGAGTTAACGATAGCAATGATCGGCTTGTCGAGTTTTTTTTGATCGACACCGCAAGAACCTAAATGAACTTTAGCAATAGCTTTTTGATAGGTTGGAAATGTACTGAAACGATTTGACATAAAGAAACCTCCTGTTTATGGTAAAAAAATAATAGATACGGCAATTATCGTCCGCGTATCTGAAATGAGTAAACAGAATGATTCATTTTTGCATGGGCTGGATAAATAACGATGATTTATTGTTATTATATGATACAAAACTATCTTTTTCAAGAGCTATATATTTTTTTTTGATGTAAAACTATCATTTATATAAAGTAAATATTTTATCTAAAATGTCCATATTAGGTATACTTTATTTGTCTATTAAACACATCAAAAATAGCTTTAATTAACCGCTTGCGAAAGATGCAATAAATGGCTGATTTTTTAATTTACTATGTACAAAAGGAATAATGATTATTTTTAAATGTTATTTACATATCAAAAAAATGAATGTATAATACGAATAAATGATAAGTAAATATCATTTTTTTACTGCGAAACGGATAGAAGATTCATCGGCTGGGTGAATCTGGGTAAAAGATGATGATGTATATAATGTTGGGAGAAATAAATTATGAATTTCGGATACAATCCGGAGAAAGAGAGGATTAGAATGGTACAAGACGCCTTATTGCAAGAGGTCTGGATTGGTGTCGATGTGGGAACGACGGGAGTACGCGCTATTGCGTATACTGCAGAGGGGATAAACGTAGCCTCTTCAGAAGCGTTCTATCCGCTGTTGACGCCGCATCCCAATTGGGCAGAAGAAAGCCCTCTGCAAATTTATGAAGCCATAGAAGCTGTTATACATAAAACGGTGGACGCACTTCATTATAAAAACTGCAAGCTTATTGGTGTGGCATTAAGTACCGTTATGCATAGCTTCGCCGGCTTGGATAAAGATCATGAACCCCTTATGGATCTGCAGACTTGGGCTGATAGCCGCAGTGCGGATATTGTACGGGAATTAAAAAAGGATGCTATACGTTGCCGAAATTTTTATGAACGAACGGGCTGTCCGATTCATGCTTGTTATCCTTTGGCAAAAATAGTATGGCTGAAGCAGAATCAACCGGAAATATTTGAGCGAATGAAATACGTAGGATCTTTAAAGGATTATATTTTTGAAAAACTGACGGGACAATGGGTTATTGATCACTCTGCTGCCAGTACCAGCGGTATGTATAATGAGAAAGAAATGGATTGGGATGATGAAATACTGCAATTTGCCGGTGTTTCAAGAGAAGCAATGCCGCCGGTTGTTTCTACGACGTATTCACATGCAGTAACCAATGCGGCGGCGAAACGAATGCATCTTCCCCAAGGACTGCCCATTGTTATTGGTGCAACTGACGGAGTTCTTGTAAACGTTGGCATCGGGGCTGTGGAACCAGGACAGCTCAGTGCCACTATTGGTACCAGCGGTGCACTACGTATGCTTACGGGTAAGCCGATGATAGACAGTAAGGGAATGCGTACGTGGTGTTATAATTTGGTGGATGATGTATGGGTTTCCGGAGGTGCCATTAACAATGGCGGGATGATTCTGCGCTGGGTCCGTGACAAAATTTGTCATTACAGCGGCGCACAAATGGAAAATCTTGACGTGGATCCGTATGATTTGATGACAATGAAGGCTTCCCATGTAGCTCCCGGTTCAGATGGACTTATTATGATGCCTGCTTTTACCGGAGAGCGTGCACCATATTGGAATTCCGAATTGCGGGGCATGCTTTTTGGGCTATCTTTAAACCATGGCCGTTCACATATTATTCGTGCCACGATGGAGGGTATTTGTTATAGCCTGAACAGTGTGATGGATGCTTTAAAAGATTTTGGAAATGTTAGAGATATCCGTGTCAGCGGAAGTTTTACAAAGTCTGATTTATGGCTTCAAATCCTTTCTGATATTTTAAATGAACAGCTTATTTTGCCGGATAACAGTGAGGGAGCGGCATTCGGTGCAGCTGTTTTAGGTTTTATTTCCAGCGGCAGGATGAAGAGTATTCGAGATACCAAAGATCTTGTTCATACAAAAAAAATATATATGCCCAATCCGGAAAATCGGAAAACGTATGAGGAATTGTATGCAATTTTTGGACGGTTATATAAGAATCTTCAGCAGGAATTTTCTGATATTACAGCATATCAAAATAACATATAATTAAGGGTTTCCTTATTATTTATTTTGTTTTTATTTAGAAGGAGGTTTTTATTATGCCACTAGTCATCTTAGCGGTAGGTATTCTGGTTTTATTTTTCCTCATAGTTAAAGTAAAGTTGAACAGTTTTTTGTCTTTGCTTCTCGTAGCAGGCCTCGTTGGATTTGCTGAAGGATTGCCGATTGGACAAATTGTTCCGGTCATTGAAAAAGGCTTAGGCGGCACACTTGGCGGCTTAGCAATTGTTGTTTCTTTTGGGGCAATACTGGGCAAGCTTATGGCTGAAAGCGGTGGAGCACAACGTATTGCGACGACGCTTATCAAAGTATTTGGACGCGAAAATATTAAGTGGGCCGTTTGCCTGACTGGATTTATTGTTGGGATTGCATTGTTTTATGAAATTGGTTTTGTTCTTTTGATCCCCCTTGTTTTTACTATTGCCGCAGCTGCAAAGATTCCTTTGTTGGAAGCAGGTATTCCAATGGCAGCAGCCCTTTCTGTTACACACGGATTTCTTCCTCCCCATCCGGGCCCGACGGCTATTTCTATTATCTATAATGCGGATATTGGATTGACACTTGTGTATGGTGCAATTATTGCTATTCCGACGGCGATTGTAGCCGGTCCGTTGTTTTATGGTACTGTTAAACATATTAAGACGGAAATTCCAGAAGGGTTATTTGAACCTAAGGTATTTACAGATGAAGAAATGCCTGGTTTCGGTATTAGTGTATTTACCGCATTGGTGCCTGTATTCTTAATGGCAGCAGCAGCTATTGCAAAAATGGAACTTGCAAAAGGAACGCCTGTTTTTGATGTACTTACCTTTTTGGGAACGCCGGACATTGCACTGACGATTTCAATTCTTATTGCATTCTATACATTTGGCATCGGACGCGGGAAATCGGTTGTCGACATTATGAAAATTGCACAGGACGGCATTGTGGCTATTGCTATGATTCTATTGATTGTCGGCGGCGGCGGCGCCTTGAAGCAAATTTTGATCGATAGCGGTGTTGGCAGCTATATTGGGACATTGGCAGCGGGATCCAATCTTTCTCCGTTATTGTTGGCATGGACTGTTGCTGCTGTTATTCGTATTGCTTGTGGCTCTGCAACTGTTGCAGCACTTACAGCAGGCGGTATTGCGGCTCCGGTCGTTGCGGTTACCGGGGTTAGCCCGGAATTGATGGTTTTAGCTACAGGAGCAGGTAGTCTTATTATCAGTCCGCCGAATGATCCGGGATTTTGGCTTTTTAAAGAATTTTTTGGACTTACTGTTAAAAATACGGTACGGACTTGGTGTGTATTGGAAACGATTATTTCCGTTATGGGGTTAGCCGGAGTTCTTATTATATCTATGTTTATATAGTGTATTTATAATGCTTGGTGCAGCGTATTCTAAAAAATGCGCTGCACCAGGAAATAAATCACTATTATTTTTTTGTTTTTTATGATTGATTTCATAAGAAAAACATATAGTAAAATCCGATTTTATATCTGAAATGAGAAAGGAGGAATACATGTTTATGGGATATTTATTAGGTATAGATGTAGGTTCTACAAATTATAAGGCAGTAGCTTGCGATTATAACGGACATTTTTTGGCAACAGCCAAACGTCCGGCGGATACGACCTATTTGGAACATGGCTGGGCTCAACTGGATCCACAAAAAATGTGGGAGGGTGTAGCTGCATGTATAAAAGAAGTCAGCCAAGCACTTCCGGGACAGATTTGTGACGGAATCGGCATAGCAACTAATGGGGAGGATATGTTCCTGGATGCTAACGGAAAAGCTGTACATCCGACGATACGCTGGTTTGATACAAGAACAGATAAAATTGCGAAGGCTTGGAAAAATTTTGGTGTAGAACAAGTATATAAAATTACCGGAATTAATCCCAATCCGGTGGCAGGTATTACTCGGATACAGTGGATAAAAAAACATCATCCTGAACTATTTGCTAAAATCCGCTGCTGGATACAGACACAAGGATTTGTTAGTTTAAAATTAACCGGCATAGCTCGGACAAGCTGGAATAATGCATGCCGGACGATGGCTTTTGATTTGCGTACACGTAATTGGTCTAAGGAAATTTTGGAGGAAGCCGGCATTCCGGAAGATATTTTGGCAGAGCCTATACGTCCTGGTGAATTAGTTGGGACGACTACGGAGGATGTTGCTGATATGATTGGTCTTCCGGCAGGTACCCCGGTATATGCCGGCGGTATTGATTATGCTTGCGGGACCTTTGCTACCGGCATTATAAAATCCGGGCAGATGCTGGACTCTACCGGAACTAGTGAGCAATTAGTATTTATTTCTGATGAACCGCAAAGTAGTCCCAAATATATCAATAAAAATTTTACATCTGTGTCGTATGTTGTCAATGATAAATATTATATGATGGGGCAGATTATTTCTTCCGGCGGAATTCTTGAATGGTTTAAGCGGGAATTTAAGGGGGCTTCTTTTGATGAACTTGTTGCAGAAGCCTCTAAACGGCCTATCGGTGCTAATGGGTGTATGATGCTGCCGTATTTTTCCGGGAGGTACACATTGGGCAGTGATGCGGCAGCCCGAGGTGCTTTTTTGGGCATTACAACAGCGACGACGCGCGGGGATTTCGTACGTGCGA
>JALCNL010000090.1 GCA_022649055.1 Megasphaera sp. | reverse complement strand
GTACGCAGCCCCATTTCTTCATTTTCCTGATTATTTTCGGCCGTCAGATCTTCTACCAAATCATCGGGATAATTTGTAATAACCACTTTAATCGGATCTATAACTGTCATAATGCGAGGCGCCTTAAGTTTTAAATCTTCACGAATACAATATTCCAAAAGAGAAATATCTACCATACTGTCCGCTTTAGCTACCCCAATGCGTTCACAAAAATCACGAATAGATTCCGGCGTATAACCACGACGGCGTATACCCGAAATGGTCGGCATGCGAGGGTCATCCCAACCGCTGACGATTCCTTTTTCCACGAGCGTGCGCAATTTGCGTTTGCTTGTAATCATCTTTGTTACATTGAGTCTGGCAAACTCGATTTGGCGAGGTTTTTGTCCTTCTGGATCGTCCCAATCTTCCAACACCCAGTTATATAAGGGGCGATGATCTTCGAATTCAAGTGTACAGATAGAATGTGTAATACGTTCTATCGCGTCAGATACGGGATGAGCAAAATCATACATAGGATAAATGCACCAAGCATTGCCGGTACGGTGATGTTCGGCATGCACAATCCGGTAAATAACCGGATCACGAAGATTAATATTAGGACTGGCCATATCAATTTTTGCACGCAGTACTTTTTCCCCATCAGCGTATTTTCCAGCCTTCATTTCTTCAAATAATTTTATATTTTCTTCTACACTGCGGTCCCGATACGGACTTTCCTTGCCAGGCTTAGAAAAAGTACCGCGGTATTCATGGATTTGTTCCCCTGTCAAATCATCCACATACGCTTTTCCCAGCTTAATAAGTTTTACAGCATATGCATACAACTTATCAAAATAATCGGAGGCATAAAACATGCGATCATCCCAAGTAAACCCCAGCCATTTTACATCTTCTTTAATAGAATCGACGTATTCTATGTCTTCCTTGGCCGGATTAGTATCATCAAAACGAAGATTTGTCAAACCACCGTATTTTTTGGCTATCCCAAAATTAAGGCATATTGACTTTGCATGCCCTATATGCAGATATCCGTTCGGTTCCGGCGGAAAACGCGTATGTACCCTTTTCTCATACGTATTCGCCTCATTATCTTCGTCAATGAAATTTTCGATAAAGTTTTTTGTGATTTCGTTGTCCATGGAACGCCCTCTCCTCTTTCTTGCTATGATACTTTATTGTAGCATAAATATGCCGGTCAAACTAGTAACTACTTAAGAATTAGAACTATAATTTACTTTCTCGTTCACACACGCCTCCAATGATTTTCCTGCAAGGCCTTTCAATAAATTGCGTGCTGCCAATTCGGCCATATCAATTCGTGTCCGTTCCGTAAGACTGCCAATATGCGGAAATACTAATGCATTAGGCAACGCCAGCAGTGGATGCTCCGCTGGCAAGGGTTCCGGTTCAGATACATCAAGAGCCGCTTTTGCGATTTGTCCTGTTTGCAACGCAGTTATTAAATCCGAGGTGTTAACAACGCCCCCTCGTGCAATATTAACAAAAATAGCTGTTTTTTTCATTTTCTTAAACCAATTCATATCAATTACATGCCGTGTTTCATCGGTAAGAGGCACGGCGGCAACCAACACATCAGAACGACGCAAAAGTTCATCAATCGTAACATATTCCGTACACCGTATGGGATCATCCGTTCTAGGATGACGATTATGATAAATAATCGTCATCCCGCAGGCACGTGCCCGTCGAGATAACGATATCCCGATAGCCCCCATTCCCAAAATCCCCATAGTACGCCGTGATAAGTCCATACCAAAAACAGGGTACTTACCCTCCATCCACTTCCCATCCAGCACAAATTGATGCGCTGGAATAAGGTCACGAGCAGCGCATAAAGTAATTGCCATTGCCAGTTCGGCCACCGTTTCCGTAAGAACTCCGGGAGTATGTCCCACTGGAATACCATATGACGTTGCCGCCGCAATATCTACTTCATTATATCCGGTTTGCGGAAGTGTTATCACTTTCAATTTTTTTGCTTGTGCCAGTACTTTCGCCGTTACCGGTGATCCTTCGCCGGCTACAAGTCCATCCGCTTCGCTGATCCATTGTGCTAAGAGATTTTCTGATATCTGTTCGGGATACTTCCATTGCCGGATAATCTCGCAGTACGGCGCAATTATTTCTAAAAAACGAGGATGTATATAATTTGCAGCTATTACAATTTTATATTTTTTCATGTCCAATCTCTCCTTTCGTTCATACGAAAGTATTGTACCACAATCTCCTTTATTGCGACACCATGATTTGCTATATCATATATGGTATAATAAAAATTATATAATTAAATACAAAGCAACAAAAGGAGGCCAATCTATGAATATGAAAAAATTATTAACCTTTGAAGATATGGGACTCGTCCAGTGGGGAGTTCTTAATGAAGAGGAAACAGGCGTATATAGTGCAATTGCTTTGGAAGAAGCTTTTTTTACGCCGCTTCCAGAAACACTTCTGGAATTCATCCGGCAAGGGAATGACGGATTATTAGCTCTTGCAGATGCCTTAGAGCAAAATGAAAAAGAAGGTGCCATAGAAGCAAAACCCCTTGATACGATTCGTATTCTTGCTCCCATTCCTCATGTAGAACGCAACATTTTCTGCATTGGTAAAAATTACACCGAACATATCGTAGAATTCGATAAAACAACCAACCCTACCATTCCAAAATACCCCATTATTTTTACAAAAGCGACCTCCAGTGTCATTGGTCCGGAAGACTTGATCAATCCACATAAAAATGTAACGGCAGAACTTGATTATGAAGGAGAATTGGCTGTTATCATCGGCAAAAGCGATTGTGACATCCCCATAAGTGAGGCAATGGATTATGTATATGGTTTTACTATTCTCAATGACGTTACCGCTCGTGACTTGCAACGTAATCATAGTCAATGGTTCCATGGCAAAAGTCTGGATACATTTTGTCCCATGGGTCCTTATATATTGCTTCGTGATGCGGCCCCAGATACCTTTGATGTGATAACCAAAGTAAATAACGAAGTTCGTCAAGACGGTTCAACCGGAGAATTCATATTTACAATCTCTCAGTTGATCACAACTATTTCACAAGGTACGACCTTACAAGCCGGTGATATCATTGCCACCGGGACACCTTCAGGCGTCGGTGCAGGCTTTAACCCTCCCCGCTATCTCCATTCGGGAGACTGCGTAGAAATCTCAATTTCAGGTATCGGGACATTAAAAAATAAAATTAAATAGCCGCTATTAAAAACACCATTCACTTCAAGTCTAAAAAAGGCCTGCTAAAAAGCAGGTCTTTTTTCATACAACTCTATTTCTTTTTTTCCAACTTAATCATTTCCGGATGTTTTTGGGCCATACGGTCAAGAATTTTATCGTAACCGCCGCTGCCATACATAAGACAACGTTTAATGCGGCTGATCGTTGCCGTACTAGCCCCGGTTTTTTTGACGATGTCTTCATATATGTCACCGGCCTTGAGCATTCGTGCAACTTCAAGTCTTGCAGAAATGGCTTTCATCTCTTGAACCGTACACAAATCTTCAAAAAACTCGTAGCACTCATCCAAATCTTTTAATTCTAAAATAGATTCAAATAATTGATCATGAAGATGATCCTTCAATTTTTCATTGGCACTCATAATGACACCTCTCTCGCCTTTTGCTTTTACGCTTTATCCTATTAAATTCATTTATTTATTATAAAGCAGAAATATACAAATGTCGATAGGCAAATTACATGGCAAACAAGTCTATCTGTTCATCCTCCGGCAAATCCCCCAAACATCCTTGTTCTGACATTAAATCAATGAGTGATTGCGAAACCTTGCCGCGCATCTTAAGATCCGCTTTAGAACTAAACGGCTGCTGCTTGCGAGACGTAACGATCTGTTCAGCAACATTTTCTCCCAATCCTTCTACCGATGTAAACGGAGGCAGTAATTTTCCATCATAAATGGTAAATTTCGTTGCTGCCGATAAATTAATATCGACATTCAGAAAAGAATATCCGCGTAAACTCATCTCCACAGCTATTTCCAATGCGGAATACAGATCCTGATCCCGAGGAGATGCCGCTTTACCCTGTGCCGCAATTTCTTTCATAGCACGTCGTTGTGCCTCCAATCCCGGAACCATACACGATAATTTGAACGCCTTTGCCCGGATGGTAAAAAAAGCAGCATAATAAGCCAATGGTTGATTAATTTTAAACCAAGCAATACGAAACGCCATCATTACGTACGCCACCGCATGGGCACGCGGGAATAAATAACCAATTTTGTGACATGATTCAAGAAACCAGTTGGGAATATGAGCCGCTTTAAGTTCTCCTTCGTAGTCCGTAGTCTTTTGACCGAGTTTATTTTTCTTATCAATCCCTTTCCCTTTTCGCACATTTTCCATGACCTTAAAACCGGTTTTTGGTTTTACTCCGTGCTCAATCAAATAGTTCATAATATCATCACGCGTAGAAATGGCTTCTTTTAAAGGAACGGTATGAGAAGTAATTAAATCCTTGGCATTATTGAGCCATACATCCGTACCATGAGAAAAGCCGGAAATCCGCACCAATTCAGAAAACGTCTTAGGTTTAGTATCAACCAGCATCTGCCGGACAAAAGAAGTCCCGAATTCAGGAATTCCCAGGCTTCCCACTTCACTGCCCAGCTCCTGCGGATCCAAATCCAGTGCTTTGGTAGAGCTAAATAAACTCATGGTTGCCGGATCATCAAAAGGCACCTTCGTCGCATCAAGACCCGTCAAATCCTCAAGCATGCGTATGAATGTCGGATCATCATGCCCCAGGATATCAAGTTTGACTAACCGTCCTTCGATAGAATGATAGTCGAAATGAGTCGTAATAATTCCTGAATCCTTTTTATTAGCCGGATATTGGACCGGCGTAAAATGATGGACATCCATATCACGTGGAATTACCATAACGCCGCCGGGATGCTGACCCGTTGTATTTTTGACGCCGGTACAACCAGAAACAAGGCTATTGACAAAAGCATCGTTAACCTTAATACCCTTGGAATCGGCCCATTTCATAACATAACCATATGCCGTTTTATCTTTGACCGCGCCAATAGTACCAGCACGGAAAACATTATCTTTACCAAAAAGTTCTTCTGTGTATTTATGGGCTTTAGGATGATATTCACCGGAAAAATTCAAATCAATATCCGGTACTTTATCTCCATCAAAACCCAAGAAAATAGCAAACGGGATATTATGTCCATTTTTTTGCAATTGTGCGCCGCACACCGGACACTTTTTATCGGGCAAATCAAATCCGCCGCCTACGGATCCATCTTCAAAAAACTCGCTGTGCTTACAAGACGGACAAACATAATGAGGTGGCAGCGGATTTACTTCCGTAATCCCTGACATCGTCGCAACAAAAGAAGAGCCAACGGACCCCCGTGAACCTACAAGATATCCATCATCGTTAGAGTGCTTTACAAGCTTATGTGCGATATAATACAATACACCAAACCCATGACCCAAAATAGATGTAAATTCTTCTGTCAATCGATCTTCCACAATATCGGGCAAAGGATCTCCATAAATCTCATGCGCCTTATCATAACACATTTGTTTCAATGCTTCCGATGACCCTTCGATTTTGGGGAAATACAAAGTCTCCTTCGGTACAGGACGTACTTTTTCAATCATATCATTAATTTTATTGGGGTTCGTAATTACAACTTCTCGAGCCCGTTCTTCTCCTAAATAAGCAAATTCCTCCAACATTTCATCAGTCGTACGCAAATACAAATCAGGTTGAAAAGCAGCATCCTTAAATCCCTTGCCAGTCATTAAAATTTCACGATATATTTTGTCCTCGGGATTTAAAAAATGAGCATCACAAGTAGCCACCGTCATCTTCCCCAATTCATCACCCAACTTGATTATCGTACGATTAATATTGCGTAATCCTTCGTCGTTTTTCACCAATCCTTCCCGTACTAAAAACTGATTATTCGTAAGCGGCTGAATTTCAAGATAATCATAATAGGAGGCAATTTCTTTCAGTTTTTCATACGATAAATTTTTCTGCACCATAGAACGCACAAGTTCACCCGCTTCACAAGCCGATCCCAATAAAAGGCCTTCCCTATATTCATTGAGTACAGCCCGGGGAATCCGCGGACGACTGCGATAGATATATTTTAAATGGGAAATACTGATAAGCTTGTACAGATTACGCAGTCCCACCATGTTTTTTGCCAAAATAACAATATGATATGATTCATCAATATGTTCATCAAACAAATACCCTTCCATACCATAAATAATTTTGACGTTATTCACGGGATTAGTCGCAATTTCCTGCAAAAGGGGAAAAGATTGAACCACTCCGTGGTCAGTAACAGCAACCGCCGGATGCTTCCATTTTTTTATGGTCTTAATAAGTTCTTTAACAGTAATAAGGGCATCCATATCACTCATAATAGTATGGAGATGCAATTCCACTCTCGGAGTTGGATTCGTATCTTCCCGTTCGACTACGCTGTTTTCAGCCGGCATAATATCATATACATTGAGTACATAATCATTTTGATAATTATCATACTTTACATCGCCATGTACACGAACAAAAACCCCTTCTTTGAGATTTTTCTGCAAGGCTTCAAACCGTTCGGGCGTCATAGAATCTTTACGACGATATTTTGCGTTAGGATTCCCTGCCCCTTTTGATATATCAATAAATTTTTTCGCTGATATACCATTTGTCTTATCTGCTATTTGAAATGACAACAGTATTCTGCCTGATTTCAATTCACGAAATTCCGCCTTAACTACTTTTCCTTTAAAGATAACTCCGTTCCTTTCTTCTCCAGAAACATCATTAATGGCTATTGTTTCACCAGTAAAACTTCTTCCCATCCATACGCGGCTGTCAACACCAGAAGCTGACTCTGTTCTTCCGGCAGAATTACCGCTTGACACTACTTTTTTAGGCCCATCGGCAACAGCCTTGCAAGCTTTGATGTACGCATCATCGCAAAGATCATCCGCTTCTTCATACAAATTTTCGTACATATCCTCATGAGGAATCGCATATCCTTCCTCATCTCGATCTGTTGTATCAACGATTTCCTCCATATCTTCTTCCGGCATGGGACGACCATCACAAGAAAGGTCGACACCGTTGGCAGTCTCACAAAGAGAATCAAAATCAGCGGCAGCATCATCCAATACCGCGGTATGAGCTGAAACGGGATTGGGTAAATTCGTTTTTACGGTATGATCAAGTATAACATCTCCACTAATAGATAATTGCCGGCAAACAGCTTTTTTCAAGGCCTCCAGATTCCGACATCCTTCACCATGGGTATATATATGCCACCTCTTACCGGCATCTGCCATGCATACTTTTTCAACAGTTATGCGATTTACATCGTCTAATTGTATTGTCATTGCATCCTTAGGAACAATATGATAGACCTTCATAACTTCTTTCCTCTCAAAAAATACTATACTATGATTAATCTGTCATGTCATGTAGTTTATTAATAATAACATCTTGTGGTGTCTCACCATCTAAATTTGTATCTTGAACCGTTTGTTCCGACGACGGCCCCAATGTACGAATAATTAATGTATTCGGATCATAATGCGATATAATTTTATCCGTATATTTATCTCCATCTTTGTATGACACATCACGCCGGATAGTTACATCATGTCCATCATATCCTTCTTGCTCGCGTACATCGTCCGTAACAGAGTCATCGTGTTTATAAATAACTTTATGCGGAAGCGTCTTTTGAGACAGCGTCGTAAAGGATACCTCACAAGTATCTGCGGCGTTCCCCAATATATATACAGTCAGCGCACTTCCTGTCATTACCGTATAAATATATATAGGATGTTTAAACGGATTGGTAAAGCCAAAATCCAAAGACCCATCAGCCACAGTAGCATCCATCCCTACCGGGACATATTCGGCAGGGGCAAAGTGGGGAGCCCGATGATCAATAATGAGCCCTGCTCTCAGAGCCGCATTGAAAAGAGTGGTACTTACCTGACAAACACCGCCGCCGGCATCCATGACCACCTTATTATCAAAGTAAACAGGCGCATCCTTATATCCTTTATCACGTGTACGCGTACCAACAGTATCATTGAAAGAGAAAGCTTTTCCTGCCGGTATCAATGCATGCGTCAGAAGATTCTGGCAAATTTTTATGTTGGCATCGCGGTCTGCAGCTGATGTATCAAAATGAGTCGTATAATAAGAAAGCACTGTATCAATCCCTTTTAAATCCTTCTCCTTGATGGCAGGTTCTTTGCGATCCTGTACCGTTATTGCAATATCCCCAGTATTCCCTTTGTGCAGTTCATCAAGAATCTGATTCTTCAGCTGCCCTGCATCAATCACGATACGATCCGTTCCATTATGCAAAATAACAGAACTGCCGTTAGGAACAGCATATGCATTTTTCTCTTCCACATCGTATGTATCATGAATCTGATTCGTAAAATCCGTAAGCATATCATCATTTACTTCGATAGCCAGCGGAACATCCTTTCCATATCGCAGCGTCGTATATACATCTGCTATGCGTTGTATAGGCGTACCGCTGCGCCCAATAAGAAATATGCCCTCATTGATGCGCTGCCGGTCATAATGGCCCTCCATTTTTTTTAAAGAAAGCGTTTCATCTACGCCTTGTGCCTTAAGCGAGATGGTTTTTTTATTCAAATCATTTTCTCTTTCATCAAGATACTGTTGAATATCCTCTTCGGTCATATTTGCAACAGGTTGTCCTTCCAATGTAACGGAATCAATCGTTTTACTCTGCGCAAAAAGAAATCCCCCAGTACTAACAATACAAATAACACCCAATGCAATTAATCCTTTTTTCCATGGAATCTGATGATGATGAATACCATGTTTTTCCTGATACCTGCGACGATATTCTTTCATCCGTTCCTTTCGTTCTCGTTCTTCTTCTGTCACTATAGGTGCCTTCCTTTTGAACTGCAATACAAGCAGATAAGCGGTACCATATCCTCGTGTGAACCCATTCCCCTGCGAATATTGAGCTGTAATTTAAATATGTTACTGATCAATTCATCTAATTCTGCCGCTGTCCAATATGTTTCTACCTTTTTTAAACTAAATAAAACATATTTTACGTTTCTCCCCTTATTGATTTGCGCTAAAACGGACTCACATTGCACCGTTCCAGCCTGACTATGTTTTAGTTCTTTGTATGCTTTTAACAGACGCAGACGTGACATCATGTACCCAGTATTTTTAAGAAACACATCTTGGCGGGAAAAAAGCCCTGTCAGCAACGGTATGGCATGACGACCATCACGGTGAAGAAATGCTTCCATAAAGGTAAACAAATTCTTTTCCATAGTGCCTGAAAACAGATGGGTTAGTTCGGCAACATCAATATGTGTTTGATGTTCATCAAGCATAATACAGAGTTTTTCTAGTTCTGAAAATACATACATAAGTGAGATAGATTCCCACGTTTGAAATAAGGCATGAAGATACTGTTCCGCTCTACTGGTAAGT
>JALCNL010000089.1 GCA_022649055.1 Megasphaera sp. | reverse complement strand
TGCCTTTTCTGGTTTTTTTCAATAATATTTTGTAATTCTTCGATCCGTTTGATTTCAGCGGCTGTGCCTCGTAATGCCGTCCAGTATGCCGCTTCAGGTTCAATAATAAGGCGCATTTCGAATAAATCCGCACTATTTCCGTTTATTCCTGTAAGCGGTTCTAGATTACGTTTTAAGTCCGCGGCATCACTTGTGACAAAGGTTCCGCATCCGCGGCGCACTTCGAGAACACCATACGCAATAAGAATACGAATAGCTTCTCGCAGTGTTGTACGGCTTACATTTAATTCCCGAGCTAACTCTAATTCATTGGGCAATTGATCACCTATGGTAAAACGTTTATTAACGGTAATCATGGCAAGAATATTTTCAACTACATTTTCGGAAAGTTTTTTATGATTTTTCATATGTAAAAATTCCTTTATTCTTATTTTTTACGGCAATTTTACTTTATTACAGTATAGCGCTAATTAATTGATAATAGAAGAGAAAATGGAAAATTCAACACATTATAGATAAAAGGAATATACGTATGATATAATATTTTTTAGCACTTGTATGTATAAATGTTGATAAATATAAACAGAAATGAGGATATTTTATGTTAAAAATAGTGGGTATAAGCATTTTTTCAACTATATGGATGACTGGACTGATATTTGCAGCTAATATGATGCAGGTACCTCAAACAGAAGAAAAAAATCAATCAACTATAATAGTGAATGAGAACTCAGTATCATCCATACTGTTGCCGGATTCGCAATTTCGAGGAAAAAAAGTTACACTTAACTTAGCAAGCCGATTATTAACAGTATATGAAGGAAATGTCAAAGTGCTCATGTATCCTGTGGGAGTTGGAAAGATTTCAACTCCCACACCGATTGGATATTATAAAGTTACAGATAAAGAAATGAATCCAGAATGGGTTGATCCAGATAATACAAATTTTCGGATTGAATCAGGAGAAGAAAATCCATTAGGATATCGATGGATTGGACTTTTTGGAAATTATGGTATTCATGGAACGAATAATCCAGATTCCATTGGTGGTTATGTTTCTAATGGATGTATACGAATGTATGAAAAAGATGTGGAAAATTTATATGATATAGTTTCACTGGGTACTCCGGTTGAAATTTATTATGATCGGATTGTAATTGATCGTAATGTGGATCATACTATTTCTTATTATATTTATCCTGATGGATATAAAAGACAACCGTTGGATATATATACTGTCAGAAAAGCTTTAGCCGGTTATGGCGTTGACAATTTTGAAAGTAATGAACATATATCTGAAAAAATAAATGACTCTGATGGACAGCCTACATTTATTGCTAAGGCATATACGTTAGTAATAAATGGCAAGCGTATAAACTTAAAAGCAATTGGTAAAGATGGTAGTGTGTATTTGCCGGCGGTAGCAGTAGCAACCGCCGTGAAATCTGATTTAATTTGGGATGCCGAAAAAGGTATTTTAATTAGTTCATATGGACAAGTTAAGGGAATTGTGAAAAACAATGTGTTGTATTTTCGTGGATCTGATGCGGATATATTATTTCGTTTACATGGAATACTTACAGACCGATTAGTATATGAATTAAATACCGTACAATCGGAACCGATAACTCCTGTACAACAAACAGTTACAGACAAGGAAAACAATATAAAATCGATATCGGCGGAGAAAATGTTAAAAATTACGCATAAATAGAGAAAGTGCAGTCATTATTTTTGTTCATATACAATATTTCTTCAAGCTGTTTTTTTAGGTAATTGATAAAAAAACAGCTTTTTATTTATGTTTTTTTAGTATATAAAACGACTTTCATTTGTTTTTTTAGAAAGTATTTTATTCTTAAAAATATTTTTGTAAAAAAGATAAAGTGTACTAAATTATACAAATATATGAATACACAAATACACAATATACGACATGTTTATTGAAAATTTATATTTTTAAATGAAAAATTACAGCTTATTCTAATAATAATCAATAGTACATAAACTTTATATAAAATACAATAATAGACAAATAAATACAAAAGTAAACCATGTAAAAATACTATATAATTTGCCTAATCTCCCGTCTTGAAATATAATATCCTAAGTTTCAAGGATAACGCATCCAGGACAGGTACCCAGATGCAAAGATTAGGTATTGTAGAAAGGGGAAGGTGAAAGAATGAGCAAAGGTAGTTTAGAGGGTATTATAGTATTGGATTTGACAAGAGTACTGGCCGGACCGTTCAGCGGCCAGATTTTGGCGGATATGGGGGCCCATGTGATTAAGATCGAACAACCCGTCAAGGGGGATGATGCCCGACATATGGGACCATTTCAGAATGAGGAAAGTGTCTATTATATTACCAATAACCGCAATAAAAAAGGGGTTACCTTAAACCTTAAAGCGCCGGAAGGCAAACAAATTTTTCTGGAAATGGTAAAAAAAGCGGATATCGTCATGGAAAATTACCGGCCCGGCACCATGGAAAAATTAGGGCTGGGATATGAGGTGTTGAAACAGACGAACCCCCGCATTATATATGGCAGCGTATCCGGTTTCGGCCATGTCGGCCGGTACAGCCGGCGTCCGGGATATGATATCATTGCACAGGCCATGAGCGGCATCATGAGCACTACCGGCTGGCCGCAGACGGGTCCGACGCGGACCGGGACCCCCTTGGGCGATGTGCTGGGCGGATTGTGGCTGACCATCGGCATTCTGGGGGCTATTCAGGGACGCAGTGTAACCGGCCAGGGACAAAAGGTCGACATCGCCCTGATTGATGCGGCGGTGGCAACGATGGCCAATATCAGCATGATCTATTTGACAGAAGGCCGTATTCCGAAAATGATCGGGAACCGGTACGAATCGACCTATCCCTATGATTCCTTCCTCTGCAGCGATGGCAGCTGCGTTATCGGGGTCGGCAACAATAAGCTGTGGGGGCTGTTTTGCCAAGCGACGGGCCATGAAGATATCGAAAAGCTGGCTATCTATAAAGATACCCCGGAACGGGTCGAACACCATGAAGAACTGAAAGTAATCGTCGAAGAATGGACGAAGCAGCGTACGGTAGCCGATGTCGTAAAGACTTTGCTGGATGCCGGCGTACCGGCGGCACCGATCAACAACATTGAACAGGTAGTCCGGGATCCGCATATTGCCGAAGACCGGCAGATGTTCATTACCCAGCATCACCCCAAGGCCGGCGATATAAAGATCACGGGCTCGCCGCTTAAGATGTCCGGTACCCCCGTCGACCTGTCGACGCCGGCTCCTACTCTGGGCCAAGACAATGAAGAAATATACGGTCGGCTCCTGGGATTGGATGCTGCCGGCATAGAAGCGCTGAAAGAAAAGAAGATCATATAAAGAGAGGCACAGCAATGAAAACAATAGATATGTATGAAGTTGGTCCGCGGGACGGCTTCCAGAACATCAAGGAATATATTCCGGCCGAAACAAAAATGGCGATTATCGACGGCCTGGTCCAAGCCGGAATCCGGCATATAGAAGTCACCTCCTTCGTATCGCCTAAGGCGATCCCGCAATTGAAGGATGCCAGGGAAATCGTGGCATCCTGCCTGCGACAGTATCCGGACGTGGACTTCATGGCGCTTATACCGAACCTGCGCGGTGCCGAAACGGCTGCCGCCGTCGGTATGACCCGCGTGGCATATGTGGTATCCTTGAGTGCCAGCCATAATAAAGCCAATATTAACCGGACCCATGAACAGTCCTATCAGGCGCTGAAGGAAATCCGGGAAACCTATCCACAACTCGATGTCATCGTCGATTTGGCGACTACGTTCGGTTGTCCGTTTGAAGGAAAATTCCCGGCCTCCCGGGTCGTGGAATTCTTAAAGGACTATGTAGATCTGGGTATCCGTGAAGTCTGCCTGTGCGATACGATCGGAATCGCCAATCCCGGACAGGTGCGGGATATACTGCGGGCCGTACAGCAGGCCTATCCGCAGCTGGAGCTGCAGGTGCATATCCATGATACACGTAATATGGGAGCAGCCTGCTCGCTGGCAGCAATCGAAGCCGGTGTTACCAAAATCCAGTCTACGCTCGGTGGGCTGGGCGGTTGTCCGTTCGCCCCGGGAGCTTCGGGGAATTTGGCAACCGAAGACATGGTCTATATGCTGAACGAAATGGGATATGATACAGGGGTTGATTTCCCCCGGGTGCTGGCCTTGGCAAAGAAAGAGGTGCAGCTCATTCCAACTGGGGTGTACAGCGGACACCACATCCGAATCGACGCGGCGTCGCGTTGTTTCCGGTAACCCGTATTTGGCAAAAAGGAGATGGTACTATGGCACAGCATGTAAATTTTATTGAAGTCGGTCCGCGGGACGGCTTTCAGAATGTGAAGGACTATATCCCGGCGGATATCAAGGTGAAACTCATCGACGACTTGTTGGCAGCCGGCGTCCGGCGGATGGAAATGACCTCTTTCGTTTCGCCGAAAGCGATCCCGCAGATGCGGGATGCCGCGGAGGTAGTCTGCCGGACACTGGAAACACATGGCGATGAAGGAGTAGAACTGTATGCACTGGTTCCCAACACCTATGGGGCCAAGGCAGCCGCCGCTGCCGGACTGCGTGAAGTTGCGACGGTTATCTCTGTCAGCGAATCGCATAATAAGGCCAATATCAACCGGACGGTCGAAGAATCGCTGCAGGGATTGGAAAAAATGCGGCAGGCTCTGCCGGACTTGAATATTAATCTGTCCATGGCAACGGCCTTCACCTGTCCGTTTGAAGGAATAACGCCGGTAGAAAATGTATTAAAAATCATTCGACGGGCGGCCGGACTGGGGATTACCCGATTTTGTCTGGCAGATACGATCGGAGAAGCTGATCCGAAGATGGTGCGGGATACGCTGACCATCGTACAGCAGGTATTCCCGGATATCACGCTGGACGTACATATTCACGATACGCGCAATATGGGAATCGCCTGTACCCTGGCAGCTCTGGAAGCGGGCGTTTGCAATGTACAAGCAGCCTTGGGCGGACTAGGCGGCTGTCCCTTTGCACCGGGTGCTTCCGGCAATGTAGCATCGGAAGATTTAATCTTCATGCTGAACAAAATGGGTTTTACAACGGGCATCGACTTTGATAAAATGTTGGCCGCAGCCAAATACGAACGGTCCGTTATTACGGGTAATTTCAGCGGCCATCAGGTACATATCGGTGAACCCTGCCATTAATATTATATTCCGTATATATTGAAAGGAAGTGTCTTTATGCAAAAGAAAACCAACTATCGCTGGATAGTTATGGCAATCTTATTTATTCTTTACACAGTAGCGAACGCTGACCGTGCGAATTTAGGTTTTGCTCTTCCCTATATCCGCCAAGAATTTAATATGACGAATACAGAAGCAGGAGCTATTATTAGCTTTTTCTTCTTCGCATATGCATTTTTCCAAATTCCGTCGGGGTTTTTGGTAAAAAAATTTGGCAATAAGGTTATGTTTTGTTTAGGGATGGCAGTTACTTCTATTTGTACAGGATTAATGGCAGTTGCACCTAATGCATTAGCCTTTAAGCTTTGTCGTTTAGGCGTTGGAATTGGCGAAGCCCCGGTTGCTATTTCCAGTTCCGGTACTATAAATAATTGGTTTCCTCCTAAAGAAAAAGGTACGGCAACGGGAATTTTTCTAGCGGGTTCTAAAATGGGTCCTTTAGTTGTTCCTTTTATCTGTGCATGGATTATACAAATGTGGAGCTGGCATATGATTTTTGTTGGATTTATGATACCAGGGCTAATGCTGGCAGTGGTTTGGTATTTCCTTGTGGCTAATCGTCCACGTGAAAGCCGTTTTTGTAATGACGCAGAAGCCGATTATGTTGAACAAGGGGAAGCGGTTGTAAAAGAAGAAATAAAAAGTTCTTATAATATGAAATGGCTGGATAAAATTGTTCGGGCTAAAAAAGTAGTACCCCTTAGTTCAGCTAAGGAAGTATTTCGTTGCAAAGACATGTGGGCTATTGCAATAGGTTATTTCTTTGTTGTTGGTTTATCTAGTGTATTCATGTCATGGTTGCCCTCTTATCTGGTTAATGTGAAGCATTTTGCTATTATGAAAACTGCGTTTGTTGCTGCCGCACCGTTTGCGGGTACGGTTGTAGGAAATTTCTTCGGTGGTTGGGCATCGGATCATATTTTTGGCAAGCGCCGCAAACCGATGATGATGATTACGGCACTTTCTACTAGCGTATTTATGTATGCCATGCTTTCTGCTCCGGAAAGTCCGGTGCTTTTGGGGTTGCTGCTTTTTGGAGCTGGTGTATTTTTGGCATTTGGTTATTCTATGTATATGGCATATGGTATGGGGCGTGCGGATCATAATACCTATCCGGTTGCTTTTTCTCTTGTTAATACAGGTGGTCAAATTGGCGGAGCTATCATGCCGCTGATTGTTGGAGTTATTTTGGATAACTTTAGCTGGGATGCAGTTTGGCTGACAATTGCGATTGGATCTTTGATTTGTTTTGCTGTAGTGTGTACAGCAGTTGAACCGGTAGATGATCCGTTGGTATAAATTTTGCAATAATATCAATTTACTGTAATATACAATAACCGCAGTAACAGCGTATGGATTTTCTGTTACTGCGGTTGTTGTATATATAAAATGTTATATTCTTTATGATAAATTTGTGGTAAAATTTATTTGTATATAAGCGGGATGATAGTTGATATAAGGGAGACTATGGACATGAAACAGATATTGTTGATCGCACCCTCGGAATTATTTGCATTGCGGGCTCAAGAAATTATTGATGAACGGGGTATGGAGGTTGATGTGCAGATTGCTGTACTGGAAGATGCTTTGGAAGTAGTACAAAAGGGCATCAACCGGGGGGTTAAAGTTGTTATTAGCCGCGGCGGGACAAGCAGTTTTATTCAGCAGCACGTCCAGGTTCCGGTTATTGGCGTAAAATTAAACAGTGGTTGTTATATCGATGCCTTTGAAAAAGCTAAGGATATAGAGGGTACTGTAGCCTTTTTTTCTTTTGACAAAATGGCGGATAGTGTGGAAACACTATGTTATTTATTAAATGTTAAAAGCCGGTATTACCGTATTACTAGTTATGAAAGCTGTCAACATATTGTGCAGCAAGCAATCAAAGATGGGGCAAAATTAGGTATAGGTGGTTCTGTGACTAAAATATATGCCGAACAAAGCGGTTTGGATTATATTATGGTAGAAAACACGCGTGATGATATTGAACAAGCATTAGACTCCGCTCAACAAACGCTAAACTCTTTGCTTTTAGAAGAAAAACGTAAGCGTGATTTACAATTGCGTCTGCATCGGTATGAAGCTATTTTTAATTATACACATGACGGAATTATTGCTGTAGATAAGCAAGGAAAAGTAGAAATTGTCAATAAACAGGCTGAAGAAATTCTTCCTTTGAAAAATAAGCCGTATGAAGGGAAGTATATTGAAGAAATTTTACCTAACACAAAACTTCCCGCTGTACTCCGAAATGGAGAAATGGAAACAGATGAATTAATGAAAGTACAAAATGTGATTATTAATACCAATCGTATTCCTATCATGATTGATGGCAAGGTAGAAGGTGTTGTAGCTACTTTCCGGGATATTGAATCTATTCGTCTTAGTGAACAAAAAATCCGCAGTAATATGCATAAAAAAGGTCTTATTTCCAGATATCGCTTTCATGATATTATTGGAGAGTCAAAAGCTATTAAAAGGACTGTACGAATGGCAAAAGGATATGCGAAGTCACAATCTAATATTCTTCTTTTAGGTGAAATAGGAACAGGAAAAGAAATGTTTGCTCATTGCATTCACCATGAAAGTAATCGCAAGAAAGCACCTTTTGTAACGGTTAATTGTGCAGATATATCTTCACTGGCATTAAAAACTGAACTTTCTGGCTTTGAAGAAGGTTCGTCTCCCTATGGTGTTTCAGGAAGTAAAGAAGGTGCTTTTGAAATGGCTCATGGTGGGACGATATTTCTTGATAAAATTGGAGATGCCTCTTTGGAGACGCAAACTATGATTTTGCGTGTTTTGGAAGATCAGGAGGTTCGTCGTATTGGTGGAGATCATGTTATTCCTGTTGATGTGAGAGTCATTGCATCTACAAATAAAAATCTGCGAGATGAAATCTTATCAGGAACTTTTTTGGAAGAACTGTTTTATCGTCTCAGTGTGTTAACTTTGGCTATTCCGCCGTTACGGGATCGCGGCGATGATTATATGCTATTCAGTGATGACTGGTTTCGCCGCTATTTTAGTGCTGATTATTATAAATATGAACGCTCTATTCATATTATTATGGGACAATTAAAAGATTATTCTTGGAAGGGTAATATGCGTGAATTGTCCAATGTGGTTGAACGAATTAGTGTTTTACTACAAAATGATATTACTATTGAGGAAATTTTTTCAGCATTGCCATTAAATACAAAAGATATAGAACAAAAAGAAGATGTTACGTTAGGAAAATGGACACGAGCCTCTATATTAGAAGCGTTGACTGTCAGTAAATTGAATATTTCTCGGACGGCACGCTTGCTTAACTGCAGCCGTAGTACTCTTTATAAAAAGATGAATGAATTTAATATTAAAATTACTAATATGAATCAATGAGATAAATTTCCATTTCATTCACATTAATATACAAAAATATTCAGAAAAAGCTAGACATTTTCAGATAAATTATTTATAATTATACCAAGTTATAAATATACTGAAGATGTCTTTTTTTATGTAAGAGTACAGAACGAATATTAGGAAGAATATTTAGTGAAATAATATTTTTGGTTTATAGGGGTAAAATGAGGAGGATATAGTATGAGTCGAAAAAAGAAGATAATATATTTATTGTCAGCAGTATTGACAATTATTGTTATTACTGGTTGCGGACAACAAAAAAGTGTAGAAAAAACGTTGGATCAGACCAATGCTCCACTTAAAGTTGCAACAAATGCTACTTTTGTACCATTTGAATTTAAAAGTGAAGAAAATGGTGATTTTGCTGGATATGAAATGGATTTAATTCGAGCTATTGGTAAAAAAATTAATCGAGATGTACAAATTCAAGATATGGCTTTTAATGGACTTATTCCAGCATTGCAATCGGGTGAACTGGATGTAGCGGCTTCTGGCATGGCTATTACTAAGGAACGAACTGATAAAGTATTGTTTTCTTCACCATTTTATGAAACCCGGCTGGTAATTTTGGCTAAAAAAAATAGTGGGATTCAATCAGAGGCTGATTTAAATACTCACCGAATAGCTTGTCAAATGGGAACAATTGCTGCTGATTATATTCAGCAGATGGGGTTAAAAGCAAAACAGTTTGATCATAATGCGGATGCGTTAATGGATTTAAAGGTTGGCGGTTCTGATGCCGTTGTTGCCGCAAAACCGGTGCTTGATTATTTTGCCGCTAATAATGGAAAAGATGATTTTGTAGTTATTCCTATAAAAGATACGCCGAAGCAATATGTAGCATTTGCTCTTAATAAACAAAACACGAAATTACAAAAAGAAATTGATGAAGCGTTAGCAGAAATGAAAAAATCAGGAGAATTTC
>JALCNL010000088.1 GCA_022649055.1 Megasphaera sp. | reverse complement strand
ATTCCCCGATGCTGTGCGCTAACCTGTTTAAATTCTTCTGAGCGTGCTGTTTTTAGCATAGTCCCGCCGCGATGAATAATTTCACCTACAGAACGTCTGTCCAACGGTATACTTTCTTCACGCAGCAGTCCTTCATACCCACGCAATATACCTTCTACCGCAATACCTTTGTAGAGTGCATATCGAGTAACTCCGCGAATCGCCGCATTCATGCCGGGAGAATCACCACCGCTGGTCAATACCCCGATTTTATGTATCATAACATATAACTTCCTTTCGTCTATATCCTATGTGAACAGTTCAGCATATTGCTCATTTTATGTGCTACCATAGTTCGTATTGCATCACGCCCCGCTCCCAGATAACTGCGCGGATCAAAAGCAGCGGGATCTTTGGCCAATGTTTCTCGAATAGAGGCGGTCATGGCTAACCGTAAATCTGTATCAACGTTAATTTTACACACTCCCATTTTACCTGCTTTTAACAGCATTTGCTCCGGTACGCCCTGTGCCCCGGGAATTTTTCCTCCATATAGATTACATTTTTCTACAAATTCAGGAATAACCGTCGATGCTCCGTGAAGAACAAGCGGAAATCCTGACAAAAGCTGCGATATTTTTTCCAACCGCTGAAAATCAAGTTGCGGCGTGCCTTTAAATTTATAAGCTCCATGACTGGTTCCTATGGCAATAGCTAATGAATCTACCCCCGTACGTTCCACAAATTCCACTGCCTGCGCCGGATCGGTAAAAGACGCATATTCAGCCGCTACATGGACATCATCCTCTATCCCAGCCAGCGTCCCTAGTTCTGCTTCAACAACTGCTCCCTTCGCATGAGCATATGCTGCAACTTTTTGAGTTAATGCAATATTTTCTTCAAAAGTATATTGGGAACCATCAATCATAACAGATGTAAATCCTCCGTCTACACACGCCTTACAAAGTTCAAAGCTATCCCCATGATCCAAGTGCAAAGCAATGGGTACATCTGGTGCATCGGCAACAGCCCCTTCCACCAATTTAGTAAGATAAATATGTTTGGCATAGTTACGGGCTCCGGCAGATACCTGTAAAATAACCGGAGCTTCCTCTTCCCGAGCTGCCTCAATAATACCTTGTATTATTTCCATATTATTAACGTTAAAAGCACCTACCGCATATTTACCTTCATACGCTTTCGTGAACATTTCCGTTGTCGTGACTAATGGCATATTGTATTCCTCCTATAGGATACTATCTTTTACCCATTTATTTTAAAATTCCAATATAACTTTGACCTGGGGTTCCAGTCTTTTATCTGCATACTCCATCGCTTCCTTCATTTTCTCAATAGGAAAACGCTTAGAGACAAAGCCATCCAGTTTAATCTTGCCATTGGAAATACCATTGATAACCGCTTTAAAATCTTTTCGAGTGTACATATTGGAACCGGCAACATGCAGTTCTTTTACTTGAATAAGGCCAAAAGGTGCCGGCACTTCATTATCCATAACTGCAATTTCAGAAATAATCCCGCCATTTTTTGTTATTTCAGCTGCCTGTCTCATACAAGCTTTATTGCCGAAAGCAAGGAATGTAATATCAACGCCTTTTCCTTTTGTTAATTTCATTACTTTTTCAGTTACAGCATCATGCATACTGTTAAGTGTTATATCCGCACCCATTTCCTTCGCTTTTTCAAGATTAAATTCAACTACATCGATACCTATAATTTTTTCAGGAGCATAACACCCTGCGCTTAAAATGACCCCCAAGCCAATCGTACCGCAGCCAATGACCGCAATGGTACTATCTCTTCCGACCGCATGAGTTCGTACTGCATGCATTCCTACGGCTAACGGTTCTATCAGGGCCCCTTGTTCAAAACTCACATTAGAAGCCAGCGGTATAACACACTGTTCCGGAACAACAACATATTCGCCAAAAGATCCGCTCCAATACGTAGCTCCGAGAATTTTTTTATCTGCACATAAATTATAATTTCCCGATTCGCACAAATCACAATGACCACAACCATATTGCGGTTCTGCCGTCACTCGATCCCCTACTTTATATGTCGTTACATCATTCCCTACCTCACAAATAATACCGGCAAATTCATGACCTGACACAAGAGGCGGTACTCGCCAGGCATGTCGGCCATGGTATGCATGGACTTCCGATCCACAAATTCCCGTTGCTTTTACTTGAATCTTTACCATATTTCCTGCGGTAAGCTGAGGTTCCGGCATATCGTTTCTAAACATTGCGGTTAACGGTTTTTCTATATATCCTGCTCGCATACTGTATCCCTCGTTTTCTAATAAAATTTCCATAAAAAAACTGTCATCAGGAACTGCCCAAGAGCAAATTCCTTAAGAGCAATTTCTGATAACAGCTTACACTACACCTTGCAGTAGTTAATCCATATGCTGCCCACCGTTAATATCAATTTCTTCACCGGTGATATAGGAAGCTTCTTGGGACGCTAAAAATACAATTGTATCGGCAACTTCCTGTGTTTCCCCAGGACGGCCTACGGGGATGCCATCAATAATCTTCTGCGCTTGTTCTTGTGGCAGAGATTTCCAAATCTCAGTATTAATGAGACCGGGGCAAACACTATTTATAGTAACTCCATGTTGGCAAATTTCACGGGACAGATTTTTAGAGAAAGCCAACACGGCAGCTTTAGATGCTGAATAGTGTGCTCCGCCAAAAATGCCGCCGCCGCGCTTGGCCGAAACAGAAGAAAGATTTACGATACGTCCATATCCTGCTTTGACCATTGGCTTCATACAAGCCTGTGTGCATAAGAAAAGACCAAACATATTAACATTGAAAACACGTTGAATGTCATCCAGCGTCATATCCTCCACTGTAACCTTTTGAGATATGCCGGCATTATTAATAAGTACATCTAACCGTCCATATGTATCTACAACATGCTTAACCATATTATCTACCGATTCTTTGTTCGTTACATCCAACAAAATTCCTTCTGCTTTTCCACCTTCGTCCCTAATAATTTGAACGGTTTCATCAACACCTGCTTTATTAATGTCGGCAATAATCACCATGCCTCCTTGTTTAGCAAATGTCTTAGCGATAACGCGTCCAATTCCCTTGGGCGAACCTGCACCTGTAACAATAATAACCTGATCATCAAAATCCAACATTGTAAAGACCTCCTAATACTATATATAATCAGCTAAATTTATTCACCTTACATGCTTTTCCATTAACTAATTTTTTAATGAGAAACCGTTGACGTTTGCTGCCCATTTTTTATTTCGTCATGACTCAAGGCTTTACCAGTCTGTTTTACACAAACCGTAACAATAAAAGCACTTGCTACCATACAGGCTGCTAAAAATAAGATACCAGCATTAAAAGAACCTGTAGCCGTACTAATATATCCCATTACATACGGGCCTACAAACCCGCCCAAATTGCCCACACTGTTAATAAGCGCTATTCCCGCAGCCGCTGCTGTTCCTGACAAATATGCCGGTGGAATTGCCCAGAAAGGGGAATACGCTCCATAGGCACCCGCTAAAGCAATCGCATACACGATCAATCCTAAAACGACATCAGACTGTGCTGCATATACACTTCCCACCATGCCAATCGCTGAAACTATCAAGCAGACAGCAACATGATACCGACGTTCATTTGTTTTATCTGAATGCAATCCATTAAGATACATAACAATCGCTGCGAGTAAGTACATCGCCCCAATGATCCAGCCAATCGCAGTCGTACTCAAGGAACCGGACATTCCCTTAACCAAGGTCGGCAAAAACATGACAATACCATAATATCCACAAATCCAGGCAAAATATCCGCCCGCTAAAATTAATACATCTCGTTCTTTCAAAGCAGACAAAAAAGATACATGTTTCCTGGCAGCCTTTACTTTTTGTTCTTCCATGACAACATTCAAGAGCCATTCTTTTTCATCTGGATCGAGCCAATGTGCTTCTTCAATCGTATCTGTCAAATAGAAGTACACAATAATACCTAAAATCAAGGAAGGAATTGCTTCTAAAATAAACAAAGACTGCCAGCCGTGAAGTCCAAATAAGTTCATTTGCAGTAAATATGTGGAAATAGGAGATCCAAAAGCACTCGCGCAAGGAATCGCAATCATGAAACCCGCAATTGCCTTGGCATGATGTTTAGTCTGATACCAATTGCTTAAATACCACGCCATACAGGGAAAGAAACTAGCTTCACAAACCCCCAAAGCAAAACGGACACAATAGAATTGAATATCGGTGGTGACAAACGCCGTCAAGCAAGATACAATTCCCCAAGAAATCATAATGCGGGAAATCCAGCGCCGCGCTCCAAATTTTGTCATAAGAGCTCCGCCTGGCACTTCCAACAGAAAATATCCAAAGAAAAAGATACCGGCCCCAAATCCAAAAACAGCACTGGAAAAACCTAAATCCGAATTCATCTGTAATGCCGCAAAACCAATATTCACACGGTCAAGAATAGAAATAGCAAAACATAAAAACAGAAAAGGAATGAGTCGTTTTGTTACTTTTTGTACGGTACGGTTTTCGATAGCAGTAGTATCCATAATTTTCTCCTTTTAAAATCAAGACAGATTATAATTTTTTGGCAGTCGCCACAATGTCTTCAACCGTTATTCCATTTTTAGCCAAAAGCCGTTCATACGGTGCAGATTCTCCAAATTGATCACGAATACCGATTCTTTTCACCTTTCCTTTACCCACTTCGGCCGCAACTTCACAAACTGCACTACCTAATCCATTCAAAATATTATGATCTTCCACAGTAATAATTTTACCGATATGTTCGATGCAATCTTTTACAGCATCCACATCAAGAGGTTTTATCGTATGCATATCAAGGACTTTAGCCGTTATGCCTTCTTTTGCAAGTTCTTCTGCTGCAGTAATTGCCAATCGTACCGTATCCCCATTTGCAATAATTGCCACATCTTGTCCGTCTTTGATTAAATGGGCCTTGCCGATTTCAAATACGGTATCTTCTTCATAAATAACCGGAATCGCATCACGGGTAAAGCGAATATAACATGGACCATACTTTTCAGCAACTGCTGCCGTTAATTTTTTAGCTGAAATATAATCAGCAGGCATAACAATCGTCATATTAGGAATCGTCCGCAGCACGCCCATATCTTCGATGGCCTGATGGCTGGCTCCGTCATTTGCCGGTGTCACACCGCCATGCGAACAAGCAATTTTAACATTTAAGTTCGGATAACAGATTTCCTGCCGTATCATTTCACACATTCGTAAAGAACCGAATACAGCATATGTTACAACAAACGGAATTTTACCCGTCGTTGCAAGTCCGGCAGCGATACCCGCCGCATTCTGTTCCGCTATTCCAACGTTAACGTGCTGTTTGGGGTACGCATTGCCAAATGCCGTGGATTTGCAAGATTTTGCAATATCTACGTCTACGATATAAATGTCTTTATTTTTTTCACCCAAAGCAACTATTTCTTCTCCAAAACCTTCCCTAGTTGCTTTTTTTATTATATCCACCATTACTGCACGCCTCCTTCTAATTCTGCTATTGCTTGTTTGTATTCTTTATCATTCGGTGCTACTCCATGCCAGCTGCAGCTGTTTTCCATGTATGAAACACCTTTTCCTTTAACGGTATGAGCAAATATGCAATGCGGTTTTTTATTTTTGCGCATGCGAATCATGTCCAGTGTATGCACGATTTGTTCCATATCGTTGCCATCGATTTCATATACATCAAAGCCAAACGCTCCAAATTTTTTGCCAAGATCAATATTAGGCATAACTTCATCCGTTGTTCCATCGATCTGAAGATTATTATTATCAACAAACACAATCAAATTATCTAATTCATATTTATGTGCCGTTTGGCAAGCTTCCCAAATTTCACCTTCCTGGCATTCTCCATCCCCTACTGCCACAAAAACCCGATAGTCCTTGTCTTCATTTTTGGCAGCAATGGCCATTCCTACGGCACAAGCCAAGCCTTGTCCCAAAGACCCTGTAGAAATATCGATGCCGGGACATTTTTTCATATCCGGATGCCCTTGCAGTTTAGAACCTTCCTGCCGAAGAGTATGCAAATCTGCTTCCGGGAAATATCCCAGCGTACCTAATGCAGCATACTGAATAGGACAGACATGTCCTTTGGACAAGACGAAACGATCACGATCCACCCATTGCGGATTTTTAGGATCAATGTTCATTTCCCTAAAATAACAAGCTGCAACATAATCGGCTACAGATAATGAGCCGCCAGGATGGCCTGACTGTGCTTCATAAATCATCGTAACAGCTTTTTTGCGTAACTCGTTAGCAATCTGCTGCAACTTTTTGACACTTGTGTTTTTCATGAATAATCACCTCATATTAAATTAATTGCCGATAAAAACATTCTCTATATGTTCAATGCTCAACGTAGGATGTTTTATACACTGCAATCATATCATCCAAAAAAGCGCCTGTCAATGAGTTTTTATAAATTCATTTATGATAAATAAGCATCTATATTGACTGCTTATTTGCAAAAAAAAAGTGCGAAAAAACTTCCGCACTTTAGTAACCATGCTCTTTAGATAGCTTATCCGTCTAATGCCCCTTCGTCATAGAAATAACTCTGTCTGATAATATGTTCCGCATTCTGAATATCCTTGTTCTTAATGACGTTAAGTACTTCAACATGCGTTTTATATAATTCTTCTGCACTTTTCTCAGAACGCAGCATATGTGTAATCGTTTTATACCGTAATGAGGTTGTTAATAATCTGGTTATATGACATATTTTTCCGAACAAGGAGTTATGCGTAATAAGAGCTAATGTTTCATGAAATTCATCATCTGCTGAAAATATACCTTCAAAATTATTGTCTTCAAATTGTTTTTTTAAATTTACTAAACATTTTTCCAATAATTCAATATCCGAAGGTGTCGCTTTATCTATGGCTAATCGCAGCATACCAAAATCATTCCATTCACGCAATTCCATTAAAGAATCCATAGACCCTACATCATCCAGAATAATTCCATATAATAATGGATTAATCATCGCATCCGTAAATCCGTTCGTCACAAAAGTTCCCTCTGGTCTGCGAATTTCCAGCACACCAAAGGAGACGAGAATTTTAATCGCTTCCCGTACAGAATTTCTGGCTGCACCAAAAGTTGCGGCTAATTCCTGCTCTGTCGGGATCTTATCTCCTGGTCGTAATTCTTTATTGATTAATGCCTGCGTTAAACGATCAACCACCTGCTGTACGACCGATTTAGTTTTTATAGGCTTTAAATATTTCTGTGTTAGTTCCCCCATAATGATAATCTCCTTAGGTAATGCCGCTTTAATTTTACAGTGTATTGTATACATAAAAACAATACCATATGATACACTTTTCGCTTGCTATATGTACCTGATATTATTTCATATATAATTCCAGAACTTCTCCAATATACATACGATGCCAGCCTTCTGCTGCATATGATTTAAAAACTCGTCCATCTATGACAGATTCAGGTTTTAAATCTTGAGCATATAATTTTTTGCAAACAATTCCCCATTCTGCTTCAGCAATAAATGGTGCATTTTCGACTCCATATTGAAGTGTTAATCCACATTGTTGAAACTTATCCACGTCGCGTCCGCTATGAATACCACAGTACGTCACCTTATCATGCAGTTCTCTGGGTAATACACTGACTGTAAAATACTTATATTTTTCCATAAAGTTAAAAGTATAACGAGACTGTCGCACATAAACATTGCATGATGGCAAGTTCCACATGCGTCCTAATCCGCACCAGCCAATGGTCATCGTATTGCTGTTACTCTTATCCCCTGCCGTAAGAAGTGCATTTTGTGTACCAAATACAGAAAATAATTCTGGTGTAAGCATATTCAAATCCACTTTTCGTAAGGCCATGAAAAATCCCTCCTTCCTATGTCTCTTCAATTATTCATTTATATTATTATACTATATTTTTCCCCGTTTAGACAATGTGTGAATTTTCACAAATTAAAAAGGGGATGTGACAAAATGAGAAATCATTTTGTCCACATCTCCTTTTCAATACGACAAAAATATTATACAAATTATAGTAATAATTTTGTATAATATTGTCAAACCCGCTTATATCTTAACCAAATATCAACATAGTACCCCCCAATATAGGAACTGTGACCATCGCTATTTTAAGCAGCATAGGATTGGCCCGTCTGGTAAACTTTGCTCCAATATAGGTGCCAGCCATAAGACCGACTACTACTTTAACAAATAAATCAAAATCCAATAGTCCAGAAGTCATATATCCAAATCCTCCCATGACCGCAATAGGCAAAATAACCAACATAGTTGTTCCCACCGCTTCAATCATAGATAGTCCAAAGAAAATCATCAATGTCAATTGAATAAAAGGGGTTGCTCCAATACCAAATGTTCCTGACAAAACACCGTTAAAAATCCCGGCAATACCTGCCATCAGCCAAAATTTTTTCCCCCGGATCAGTGTATGCGGACAAATAAGGGAAAAAATACCACGATGGGGATAGAATACTTTTAAATATACTAACACAGCAGTAATGTATAATATTGTTCCTGTCAGCAAATGCATCTGTGCCCCTGGAATTGCCGCTGATATTTTAGATCCGGCAAAAGCACCAAATGCTCCAAAAAAGCCGACGGCTA
This sequence comes from Megasphaera sp., assembly GCA_022649055.1. Classification (GTDB taxonomy): domain Bacteria; phylum Bacillota; class Negativicutes; order Veillonellales; family Megasphaeraceae; genus Megasphaera_A; species Megasphaera_A sueciensis. The sequence continues at coordinate 918 of JALCNL010000088.1, read as the reverse complement.
TTCCACTTTTTAATACAACATTGCCTTCTCTGTAATGACTATAGGCACCAGACAACGTAGTAAATGCCATGGCACTGAGAGAGGTGCCTAAAGACACATGAATAGGTATGCCAAAAACTACAGTAAGAATCGCAATAACTACTCCGGCACCTCCGGCGCCGACAAATCCCAAAAAACATCCCATAATAAATAAGATCAATACTATTTCCATGACAAAACTTCCTTTCATACAGCAATGGTAAAACATCAGCCAAGCATCCACGTGTTTCCTTCTGCTGCCATCTGCCTCTGTAAATTACACAGAATTCCATACGTATCTCGAATTAATAAACAAAGTTACACGAAGATCTTCCCTTTAAAATCCTTCCTTTCTTTTATTATAAACTTCTTGCTTATCATTGAAAAACTGAATTTTTTTATTTTTAGCCATAGAGGGATACCTATATGCTTTAAATTTAAGTTTTAGAACTATTTATATGCTATAATAAGTATAATTATCTCGCACAGAAGGGTATTATTTTATGAACGAAAAAGATTGGGAATTACTCAACATGCTTCACAAAGAACGAAGCATTACAAAAACAGCCAAACGATTATTTTTTACTCAACCTACAATAAGTGCAAAGATTAAACAAATAGAAAAAGAAATGGGCTGTAACATTGTCATTCGAAGCGTACGCGGCATTAGTTTTACACCGGAAGGAGAGCTTTTGTGCCAATTTTCCAGGCGCTATTTACAGGACTTTCGTCAAATAAAACATGCTATGCAGCCAGAAACAACGGGTATTATGGGGACATTAACTATCGGTTGTGCTAGTATTTATGCAAAGTATAAACTAGGTAATATACTAAACGATTTTTGTCACGATTACCCTGTTGTCAATGTCCGTCTGCATACCGATCTAAGCCAAAATATTT
>JALCNL010000087.1 GCA_022649055.1 Megasphaera sp. | reverse complement strand
CTTTAAACAACGGATGGTACATTATATCTTCCCGCCCGCTATGTTCCATTATAATATAACCGTTTGGCGCTAACAGCTGGTAGATTCCAAGATTGCAGATAGTTGCATTAACTAAATTTTTGTCATACGGAGGGTCAGAAAAAATATACTGAAACTTTTGTCCTTGCAGACGAGATAAAGCACGGTTCATTTCCAGCGGTAATACCTCATACATACCAGAAAAGCCACATATTTTCGCATTTTCTGCAATAAGCCGATGCGTATGATGATCAATAAACACGCAATGTACTGCGCCTCTGCTAAGTGCCTCTAATCCAAGCGCCCCTGTCCCGGCAAAAATATCCAGAACCTGAACCCCATCAAAACCATTATTTTCTAATATGTTAAATAAACTTTCTCTTGTACGATCCAATGTGGGTCGTGTCAGCATGCCTTTAGGCGATTTTAAAATTCGGCCCTTAGCGATTCCGCCTATTATTCTCACAAAACCTCCTGCTCGTACACAATAATTATACACGTTTTTTATTACATATCAAATACTAATATAACAATTAATTTTTATTAATCCGTTTTACCTTTAATTCTTTCCCATGCAGTAACCGAACAATATTATCTTTATGCCGTGTAATAACAAACAGTGCTCCTATGACTCCAAAAATAATAATTGCCGTAGGTTCACCGAATAGATACATCGTAATAGGTACAAAAAGAGCCGCAATAATGGATCCCAAAGATACAAACCGAGTAATCATGACAATACTCGCCCATATGATAAACACAATCAACGTTTCCTGCGGTGCCAAATATAAAATAACTCCTAATCCGGTTGCTACCCCTTTTCCACCATTAAATTTCAAAAATAATGAACAAGAATGACCTGCAATGGCTAATAAACCTCCAGCAATCATAGTATATGTTATATATTCAGGAAAATAAACACCACTCCATTGTCCTAAATATACACCCATTACCCCTTTACCGGTATCTAACAACAATACCGCTGCTCCTGCGGTCTTACCCAGTACCCGATAGGCATTTGTCGCTCCGATATTATGGCTGCCGTAGTCACGCAAATCTACATGATAAAAAGTTTTCCCAATAATAAGACCACTGGGAAATGACCCTGCAACATAGGCCAGCAACAATAGCAGTATACCGGTTATCATTCCGGGTCACCATCTTTCTTACCCCGCAAAATCAAATGAATAGGAGTACCTTCAAAGCCAAAGGTTTCCCGCAGTTTATTTTCCAAAAAACGCAGATAAGAAAAATGCATAAGCTGTGGATCGTTGACAAAAAGTACAAAAGTAGGTGGTTTGACAGAAGCCTGCGTCATATAATAAATCCGCAGCGGATGTCCATTTTTAGCTGGTGGCGGATTAATCAGCTGTGCATCACTGATAAGTTCATTAAGAACACTGGTCGATACCCGCATATTCTGCTGTTCCGAAACAAACTTCACTAAATCAGCCAATCGATGAATCCTCTGTTTCGTTAAAGCGGAAGTATACAAAATTGGCGCATATTGCATAAATACTAATTCTCGTCGAATATCCTCCGAGAATTTATCTGAAGTTTTACTATCCTTATCAATAAGATCCCATTTATTGACAACTATAATACTTCCCTTTCCCGCTTCATGCGCATACCCTGCAATTTTTTTATCTTGTTCCGTCACACCTTCTGTTGCATCAAGCACTAAGACGGCCACATCACAGCGATCAACAGCCCGAAGTGCCCGGATAACGCTATAACGCTCCACAGGTATATCAATTTTTCCTTTACGGCGCATACCAGCCGTATCAATAAGAACAAATTCGCTTCCTTCATGCTGCCAATGCGTATCAATAGAATCCCGTGTTGTACCAGGAATATTACTGACAATAACGCGTTCTTGTCCCAATAAAGCATTAGTTAAAGAAGATTTTCCCACGTTAGGCCGCCCGATAAGAGCAATATGTATGGCATCTTCTGCCTCCTCTTCACTAGGCGTTTTACCAATATATTCCAGTACTTGATCCAATAAATCTCCTAAATTCATTAAATTGACAGCTGACACACCAATAGGATCCCCCAAACCTAAACTATAAAACTCATAAATATTTACTTCTTGTTCTATACTATCGATTTTGTTAACTACAAGAATTATTGGTTTTCCAGAAGATCGCAAAATATTGGCAATTTCCTGATCTTGTGGTTGAATTCCCATTTTTCCATCCACTACATATAAAATGACATCTGCTTCATGAATAGCCAACTCTGCTTGATAACGCATACTCGTAAAAATATTGTTGTCAGAGTCAATAAACTCAATGCCACCGGTATCGATCATCGTAAATTCATGCCCCAGCCACTCTGCATCAAAATAAATACGGTCACGTGTAACTCCCGGAATATCTTCTACAATGGAAATTCGTTTTTTTACAATTGCATTAAATAATGTCGATTTACCCACATTGGGTCTACCCACAACAGCCACTAACGGTTTATACATAATTACTCCTTATTTATCATACTTTCTCATAACAAAAAAAGGATAACCGGAAACTGCCGGTTATCCTTTTAGAAAATTATTTATTTTCGTCAATAGCGTCCCCGATTGTTGCCGATTCTTCGCTTTGGTTTTTCTGTTCCAAATAATTTTGGATTTCTTTTTCTTCTTTATCTTTTTCCAAAGCCAAGACACTCAAAGATATTTTCTTTTTATCTGTATCTATACCGATAATCTTAACATCCATGACATCGCCAACATTGACTAAATCCTTAACAGCAGCACCACGTTTATCCGTAATTTCGGAAACATGGAGAAGCCCTTGCAATTCAGGATCAATTGCAAGAATTGCGCCGAATGGAAGCAATTTTTTTACTTCCGCTTTAACAACATCGCCGATTTCAAATTTTTCAATAGCCGCAATCCAAGGATTTTTCTGCAAGGCCTTCAATGATAAAGAAATGCGATTGCGTTCTTCATCAAATTTCTGAACTAAAACCTGTAAGGTATCGCCTGTTTTAAGTACTGCGTCAACAGAACTAATCCGTTTCCAGGATATATCCGAAATATGAAGCAACCCTTCTACTCCACCAAGATCAATAAATGCACCATAAGGCATAATCTTTACAACAGTACCTTCTATTACAGCACCTTCCTGAATATGTTCAAAGGCTTCCGTCCGTTTCTGTTCCCGTTCCACTTCAAGCACGGCTTTGCGGGATAAGACCAACCGATTCTTATGTTCGTCAATATCAATAACTTTGACGGAGAATGTCTGTCCTACAAGATAATCCAACGATTTCACGAACTTGATATCCCCTTGGGAAAGAGGAATAAATCCGCGTAAAGATTTGATAGAAACAACAAGGCCTGCTTTATTAGTTTCTTTACCCGTACATTCGATAAGTTCACCTTTTTCAAATGCATCCCGAACTTCATTCCAGTCTTCAATTTTTTTCATTTTTACCACGGAAACAACTATAGAACCTTCTTCTTTAATATTATTGGCAATTTCTACAGTCAATGTGTCTCCTACTTTTACAAAATCTTTCGCCGAAGAGGGTTCAGGAACAGCCATTTCTCGTTTCGGTAAAATTGCTTCTGCTTTCGTACCGATGGAAACATAGGCAGCATCATCATTCACAGAAATAACCGTGCCTTCCACTACGTCGCCTTTCTTTGGATTTTCTTCATAATCATACTGGTCCAACAATTCTTCGCTCATTACTTCTGTGCCATCTGCTTGCAAATTTTCCATAATCTTAACAACCTCCTGTATTATCCAATCCGGCGTTGAAGCACCGGCTGTAATGCCTATATTTTTCATTCCCTTAAACCGCAGCAGCTGGAGTTCCTCTGCTGTCTCAATGTGATACGTCGGGCATTGCTGTTCCACACACACCTGCGCAAGACGTCGTGTGTTAGCACTATTTCTGCCCCCTACAACAATCATTGCATCGACCTGCTTAGATAAAGCAATCGCCGCATTTTGCCGTTGCTGCGTTGCTGTACAGATTGTCATATTCAAATCCAAATGATTTGTTTTCGTTTCCAAAATGGTGACTATCCGTTTAAATAATTCTTGAGAAAAGGTCGTCTGTGCAACAACTCCCAATTTTTCAGAAAAAGAAACTTTTTCAGCTTCTTTTTCTGTCTCTATAATAATAGCACGATTTGCACCCCATTGTGAAATACTAATTACTTCAGGATGAAATTTTTCTCCAATAATAATTAATTTTTCATCTTGATCAATAATTCGCTTTGCATCCAGCTGTGCTTTTTTAACATGTGGACAAGTCGCATCTAAAATCACTATATTTTTTTGTTTTGCTTGTTCATACAAATCCGGACCTACTCCATGGGAACGGATGAGTACGGTAGATCCATCCATTACCTCATCCAATGTTTCAATGGGAATAATCCCTTGTACCGCTAAACGGTTGACAACCTGTGGATTATGTATAATAGGTCCCAACGTATGGGTTCCCGCCTTAGCATGTTCAGCCATTTCCACAGCTCGCCGCACACCATAGCAAAATCCGCAAGCTTCCGCCTTAATTACTTTCATCGCGGTTGCCTCCATATTGATCGATTAAATCGGCAATTGCACATTTTACCCTATCATTAAAAACTTGTATTGCCTGTTTATCCATCCTTGCAATATCCGGAACAATAGGTTTCCCAAATACGATCAAAAGCGGTCCTTTTTTTTTCGGCAAATCCCAAGACCCAATAATAGCCGTCGGCACTACCACTGCCCCTGATTTCAAGGCAATAGCCGCCATTCCTTCGTGAAACCTACCGAGATTACCAGGACGAACGCGAGTTCCTTGCGGAAATATTCCCAGAACACCACCCAACTGTAAAATGTGCAAGGATTCCTTGAGGGCCATCCGGTCAATATGACCGCGATGAACGGGAAATGTCTGTATGTAATGAAGGAACCAACGCATAACCGGATTATGAAATAACTCTTCTTTTGCCATAAAATGGATAAGATGATGTTTCACAGCAGTCCCAAGGAGAGGTGGATCAAAATTACTAGCATGATTGCTAGCTAAAATAAATGGACCTTGTTTCGGAACATTTTCTTCTCCATAAACTTTCATTCTCAGTAAACCATATGTAAAAATATTAAAAATATAACGAATAACATTATACCAAAAATTTCTCATCGTATTTTTTCCTCTGCCATTTTCACAATCATGTCTGCTGTTTCCTGTAGACTTATTTCACTGTTATCCACCAAGACAGCATCTTCCGCTTGACGTAAAGGAGATACGGCCCGATTTGAATCCATTTTATCCCGTGCTTGAATATTATCCGCAATTTGCTGTAATGATTCTGCAGTACCACGATTTTTTAATTCCAGCCAACGCCTTTTTGCCCGCGCGTCTGCCGAAGCCGTTAAAAATATCTTTAAATCTGCCTTTGGCAGTACGACCGTTCCTATATCGCGGCCATCCAGAATAACTCCCCCTGCCATAGACATCTCCTTCTGCAATTGTACCAGTTTTTCCCGTACTACTGCAAGTGCAGCAACAGAAGAAACATGAGCAGATACTTCGGGCATACGAATATCATTCGTCACTTCTCGTCCGTCAACATATACACGGCACAACGCCGTTTCTGCTTCCAACCGTATTTCTATCGTTTCCGCAAGATCTTGTACTGCCTTTTCATCTGCAATATCAATATGCCGGTGCATCACTGCCCATGTAAAAGCACGATACATAGCCCCCGTATCAATATATAAATAGTTTAACCTATTTGCCACCAACTTAGCAACACTGCTTTTTCCAGCACCTGCAGGACCATCTATAGCAATTGATATTTTTTTTAACCTTTCTTTCATCTTGACTGCTCCCCTCCGGCAGCGCTTATGCCGGCTACATATCCGGTTGAAAAAGCTGCCTGAAGATTATATCCGCCCGTATAAGCGTCGATATCAATGACTTCCCCAGCAAAATAAAGATGCGGAACTAACTTTGATTCCATTGTTTTAGGATTAATTTCCTTGATACTGATTCCTCCTGATGTAACAATAGCTTCTGACAAAGGCCTTGTCCCCGTCAGCGTTAGTTTCAGTGCTTGCATCGTATCCACAATATCTTGACGCTGCATTTTTGATATCTGATTAATCGGCAGATGTCCATCAACTCCGGCTTGATCAAGCACCACCGGAATTAATCGCTGCGGCAATAAATCTTTCATACCATTTTCAACTTGTTTGCGAATATATTTTTGAAAATCACGTTGTATCCGTCCATCAAGAACTTCCTTCGTCAAGGCTGGTTTTAGATTAATTTGCATTTGCAACGGATAGATACATCTTTTTTTACGTAAAATAGCGCTGCTTAACATCAAGACGGCAGGTCCTGATACGCCAAAATGCGTAAAAAGCATTTCGCCGAACTGAACCGCTTCTTTTTTTCCATGTTTCCATATAGAAATTTCTACATTGCGCAAAGATAATCCGGAAAGTTCGTGAGCCCAGTTTTCCTGGGTAGTAAATGGAATTAACGCAGGTTTAAGATCCATTACAGTATGTCCTAAAGACTGTGCAAATCTATATCCATCACCGGTTGAACCCGTTACGGGATAAGACATTCCTCCGGTCGTAATAACACAGGCAGTCCCTTTATAACTTTCCCTGCTAGTGGTTACAATTATTTTTTCATCTACGGTCCGAACAGATTTTACTGGTTCATTCAAATGTATTTCCACACCCATATGACGCAGTTTATAATAAAAAAGCTTGCGCACCTCAACAGCACTATCCGACTGTGGAAATACACGTCCGCCTCTTTCTTCTTTCGTTTCCAATCCCCACTCGTGAAGCTTATCCAATAAATCTTTATTTGTAAACCTTTGGTAAGCACCAAATAAAAACTTTCCATGTCCCGGAGTACGTGCAATAAAATCAGACATAGGACAACTATTGGTTAAATTGCATCGTCCTTTTCCGGTAATTCCCATCTTTTTGCCCACAATATCATTTTTTTCAAAAAGGCTTACAGCCGCACCGTTCTCTGCCGCTGTTAAAGCCACTAGGATACCGGCTGCACCAGCACCTACGACTAACACTGTATTCATAGACACTCCTGATTACTTATATTTATATAACTCTGCTACTTCATCCTTCGTCAATGAACGATAGGCACCTCGTTTAACCCCGCTGAGCGTTAAAAATGCATACTGTATGCGCCGCAGATTATGAACCTGAAAGCCAAAATATTCAATCATACGGCGTATCTGCCGATTACGGCCTTCATGTATCGTGATATCCAGTGATGTAATGCCGGTTTTATTATCAAATCCATTATAAGAAATTATGGCGGGTGAAGTCATTCCATCTATCAGCGGAACTCCTGCAGCCAGTTTTTCCAGTACGGCGTCTGGTACATGTCCTTTTATTTTTACTTCATACGTTTTATCTACCATCATACTAGGATGCATTAATATATTAGCTAATTCTCCATCGTTCGTCATGAGCAAAAGGCCTTCTGTATTTTGATCTAGCCGGCCAACGGCATAAATTCGTTCTTCTATATTCTTAAAATAATCAAGAACAGTCGGTCGATTTTGCTCGTCACTGGAAGTTGTAATAATCCCCTTCGGTTTATTAAACAAAAAATATTTTTTCACAACGCTTTCTAAGCGTTTGCCATCGACAAGAATTAGGTCTTTAGCAATATCTACCTTAGTCCCTAATTGACGTACAAGTACACCATTTACACGCACGCGCCCATCAAGTATCATTTTTTCAGCTGTTCGTCTTGAAGCAATACCACAAGTACTGATTGCTTTTTGTAATCGTTCCATTTATACCCTCCGCTACTATTTCTTCTTATTTATGTAATTCTCCATCACCAGGGATTTCTCCTTCTTTATTCTCTTGATTCTGATTTATCTCCACTACAGTGATTTTCTCTTTAACGGGAACTTGTTCAGCCAATTCATCCAAAGAGTTCATTCCCAAACACTCCAAAAAATAAGGAGATGTTCCATAGATAATCGGACGACCCGGACTATCTTTGCGCCCTAAGTCAATAATCAAGTCCTGCTGCATCAAAGAGTATATAATTCGTTCTGAAGACACACCCCTTATTTTCTCAACTTCAGCTCTCGTTACAGGTTGTTTAAATGCAATAACAGCCAACACTTCCAGAGCCATGGGAGAAAGCTGAGAATTTCCGGTACGTACCCACTGTATCATGTCATGAAGTTCTGGTTTAGTTACCAACTGATATCCACCAGACACATGAATAAGCATAATCCCCCGATTCTGATCAGATAAAAGTTGCTGCAGCGTCTCCGCAACAGTTGTAACTTCAGTTTCTGTCCATCCTGTATGTTCACATAAATCAGCAATACTCATAGGTTGTCCGCTTAAAAACAGCAAAGCCTCCATAATGGCAGTAGGTTCATGTATTTCTTTTTGAAATAAACCGTAAGGCAATGGTATTCCCATCCTCTCCTTCTGATATGGTACAACATTGACCACATTTTAATAATTCTAAAACAGCGAGAAAAGTAACAACTAGTTCAACCCGAGAATGACACGTTTGGAATACGGACAATACTTCCACCGCTCCCGATGCATAGCGTAATATAGAAGCCACTCGCGACATACATTCATCCACACTGTATTCTTCTTGTTGGATGTGAATTTCCGTTTTTTCCTTTTCAGGCAGCGTGTGATATACCATACGAAATGCATCAAATAATGTTTTTTTATCAATGTCACCTTTGAACCGCGGTGCATACGGCATCGGTGTATGTGGCCGATCAAGCATATAACTTCTTTTTTCCCACATAGACGCCATCACTACAGAAATCTGTTTTACCCGTTTATACTCCACTAATTGTCTCACCAAGACATCCTGTGGATCTTCCTCTTCTTCCTCAACTGGATGTCTTGGTTTTGGCAGCAGAAGGCGTGATTTGATCTGTAGCAAAGTAGCAGCCATAACAAAAAATTTACTGGCATAATCCACATCAAATACATCGATTTGTTCCACATATTCGTTGAATTGATCTGTTATTTTTACAATAGGAATATTGTAAATATCGACTTTATTTTTTTCAATTAAATACAGCAGCAGATCCAAGGGTCCTTCAAAATCTGACACTTTATATTTATACTCTTCCATAGTTGCCATTTTTATTATAAAATAAAAAACAAAAAATTACAAAAAAGGTTTGGATATATAATCCAAACCTCTTGGTCATTCGTAATAAAGCCCAATATTTCTAATAAGATACAGACTTCATTACAATGTACTGTTAGGAAATGGTGCCGGGGACCGGAATCGAACCGGTACGGATATTTCTATCCGACGGATTTTAAGTCCGTTGCGTCTGCCTGTTCCGCCACCTCGGCATGACGAAAAAAAAATATGGAGGCGGCACCCAGAATCGAACTGGGGATAAAGGTTTTGCAGACCTCTGCCTTACCGCTTGGCTATGCCGCCATCATATGGAGCGGAAAACGAGACTCGAACTCGCGACCCCCACCTTGGCAAGGTGATGCTCTACCACTGAGCTACTTCCGCAATTGGTGCTTAGGGACGGAATTGAACCGCCGACACGGGGATTTTCAGTCCCCTGCTCTACCGACTGAGCTACCTAAGCAAATATGGCGACCTCGATCGGATTTGAACCGACGATCTTCGCCGTGACAG
>JALCNL010000086.1 GCA_022649055.1 Megasphaera sp. | reverse complement strand
GATGTATAATTTTTGAAAATATGAATATAACCAGGCGTCGATGTATTTTCCTTAAAATTATAGGTTGCCGCAATATTGTTAGTTATCCGCTCCATTGCGGTCGTCCCTGAGGGTAAAAGATTGGTGAAATACGGATTATTTCCATCATAACTCTTATGCGATACATAAAAACGCCACGAACTACTTTCATTTATTTTTTGATCCATGCGGGCAGTAAAGGAATTATCCGTATAATTACTGTCTTTACCAGACCCATCCAGCTTTATCGTGTCATTTCCGTGACGATAATCATAATACCCCTGCCGCCCTAATTCACCGGTGACAAACCAACTTGTCTTGCCATAATTTCCCTCATTGGTCATCGTATATGTATGGGTACCCCAAGAACCCGTGTTCAAATCAAGGGTACTTTGATTTTTTGTACCTTTTTTGGTGATAATGTTAATCACACCGCCCACAGCATTGCTGCCGTATAATGCCGATCCATTTCCTTTTACTACTTCTATTTTTTCTATATTCTGTACTCCGGGCAACGTATTCAAATCCAATGTGCCGTGACCACTCACCATTCCCTGCACGTTATCGACAGGATGGCCATCTACTAACACCGCAACCCGTTCATCCCCATTCAGGCGCACAACGGACATGGATCCTCCCGGTACCATGTCCGTCACAGTCACTCCATTTACATGCCTGATTGCTTCGGATACACTATCAAATCGATTGTTTTTGATCTGCTGACTGGTAATAACGGTTATATTTGCCGGCGTTTCCGATTTTTTCGTAGGAATGCGGTCTGCCGTAACCACCACGGTATCTGCCTCTTCCGTATCAAGAGAACTTGCCGTCACCGCATTACCGGACATACCTCCCATAACAGACAAACAAATAAACGATGCCAACATTTTTCTATGGATCATAAAAAAACCTCCTCACACACTCTTTTTCTATCTCATTACTGTAAATTAAAAGGTATATGTAATTGTTTGATACTACTAACATTCTGTCCGTACGTATTTACCGCCGGTTTATATTGACATAAATATGCGATTTGAACCGCAGCCGCATCCATCGCAACATACCCGGAGGAACTCACGACCTCCACATTGGCAACGGTTCCGTCAGAAGCGATGGTAATGGACAACGTTACCATTCCACTGATTCCTTTTTGGCGCAGCTCCTGCGGATAATAGGTACCCGTACTTGGTTTTGAAATCAAAACGGCATTATGTGCCGGCCGGGCTCCCTCTCCTGACCCGTTTCCTTCTGCCGTGCCGTCGCTGTCGGTACCACCGCCAGTACCGGCTATTCCTTCTCCCGAACCACCCGTACCATTGCCGGGATGCTCCATCCCTTCACCGGTAATTCCACCTGTGGGACCGCTAGCACTGCGACTGTCGGCAGATGCAGCATCCACACCGCTCGCAGGGTTTTGTGCCACGAGCGGTGTGGCCGTTTCCGCATTTACGTACTGCGGGCTCATCACTTTTTTTATTTCCTGTTCCCCTGCCGCGGCCGGTATGTCCTGTTGATGAACGGCCGGCAGTCCTGTTTGCGTCACTATACCTATGGCATCCACTTCACGATGGCCGTCCTGAGATGCCCCCGGTGATCCTTGGCCGCTGATTGTCCTCGGCTGCCGGGAATCTTCATGATAGAGCGTCACATCTATGGGAACCGTCTCATGATGCTGCAAAAAAGCAAAAAATCCGGCAGCCGATAAAACGATAAAAATCAGCATATGTACTGCAGCGGAAAACAGAACCGCTATCCGTTTATGGTTATTCATTGTTCATTGCTGCCTTCAGCCGCCAAGCCAAAGTGCGTAATGCCGGCACCTTTCAGTTCATCGAGCAGCGCAACTACCTGCCCGTAATCCAGTCCTTGATCAGCTCGTATAACAACAACAAACTGAGGATTTATTCTGCATGCTGCCGCCGCCTCCTTCAATAGATCGGATTTATTTATCTGACGGTCATCCAGCCAAAGTGTGCCATCTTTTTTCAACGTTACCAAATAATTCACCTTAGCTTGTGTATCCGCATGAACAGCTTGCGGCAAATGAACGGCAATCGTCTTGACATCTACCATGTATAACGTGCTGATCATAAAAAACACCAATAAAAAAAACATGACATCAATCATAGGAATAATCATGACTTCCGGCTTAGTAAACGATCGTCTATCCCGCAGCCGCATACATTTCACCTTCCTTGTATATCCGCACTATGCAGTTCCAGTGCCGAAAAACACATTTCCATATCGGTAATGATATGATCCAGCCGCTGTATAAAATAAGCATGGATCACTAATGACAAGATGGCTACACAAAGTCCAAATGCCGTAGCTATGAGTGCTTCTCCCACTCCTCCGGTAATCGCTGCCGCCTGTCCCGATTCCATATTAAAAATACTGAAAGACGTGATCATGCCGCTGATGGTGCCTAATAATCCCAGCAACGGAGCCATGGTAACGATACTATTCAAATAATACAGCCGGCTGCGCAATTTAGCCAGCAGAATACCTGATTGAACTTCCACAAACCCGTTAATTTGCACGGTTTCCTTCTGGTTCATGGCTTCCTCGAGAATCTGTGCCAATCCGCCCTTGCTATGTCGTGAAAACTCTTTAGCTTTTTCATATTGCTTGGTTTTCATCAATGTATAAAATCGGGCAGCAAAAGAACGGCCAGAGTCGGCCTCTTTATAATACAGCCATCGTTCTGCCCCGATATACACAACAAACAAAGAACACGCAAGGAGCAAGTACATGACAAACCCGCCCTTGTGAAATAGTTGAAACCCCTGCCATATCCAATCCATAACTTCCTCCGTTTTCCTGTACCGGCCTAAAAATGCGCCAGATCGGTCCCGTACATTTTACTCTTGTTTACCTGAGCCGTGTATGCAATATGTATAAAAAATAAGGAGTTCCCAATAAGGCCGTCATAATACCTGCCCGGATTTCTGTTTGCGGGATAATAATACGCCCCAGCGTATCGCAAAAAACAAGAAAAACTCCTCCGGCAAGAGCTGCTGCCGGAATAAGCCGCCGATGATCAGAGCCTACGATAAATCGCATCATATGCGGCATGACAAGACCTACAAAACCGATATTTCCACTGACGCAGACGCTGATAGCCGTCAATAGGGAGGCTAAGGTCAATACACCTAGCCGGAAAGGGAGCACACGCATTCCCAATGCTTGTGCTTCCACATCTCCCAGCACGAGGATGTTAAGATGCCGTGACAGCATACCGGTTATGCAGATACACCCAATAATCGGTCCTGCTGCAATATATACATGCGCCCAACTGCGATAGTCCAATCCGCCTATGGTCCAAAACAAATATTGGTGAAGCTGTTGATTCGTTCCCAGGGTGAGCAGCCCGGATGTAAGTGCGTTGCATATCATACCGACCACAATGCCGGCTAACAGCAGGGGCATAACATTAATGCGTCCATGCCGTATAGACAACAGTACCGTCAAGCTGACGGCCAGCATAGCTCCCACGATAGCAAAAAGCGGCATATATACAGTTCCCAGAACGACGCTTCCCGAAAAAATAGCAAGGACAGCACCGAAGGAAGCCCCGCTGGAAACCCCTAAGATAGCGGGATCGGCCAAGGGATTCATAAAAACGGCCTGCATGATGGTTCCTGAAACAGCCAATCCCCCGCCCACCAAAAACCCTACGACAGTGCGCGGCATGCGGATGTTCCAGAGCACTGCCTGCTCCTCTATTGCGGCAGTACCGCCATCCTGCAGAAATATACCTTGTAAAACATGCGAAACAGAAATAGGGAATTGACCTAACGATAAAGACAACAGCAGGACAAGCAGGCAGACGATTCCCATGCCGATCCCAATCAGTAAACCAGGCTTTTTTGTATCACGCACGATCATAGCCTCCTGTCTTGCCGATGATCACATCCAACAACGCATCGCGTCCGGAAGCAGCTGACGGAGCACTGTAGATATCAAGATGTCCCGTCGTATTATTTTGCCGCACGGCAATGGGCATCCCATAGACGGCACTAAGATTTTCTTCGGTCAATACCTCGGCCGGCTTTCCTATGGCTGCCGCCATTCCGGCTCCCAGCAATATCAGCTTTGTACAAAACCGGGCTGCCAGTGCCAATTCATGAGCCACCAGGATGACGGTCCTGCCGCGGGCACAGAGAACACGACAAAGACGCAGTATTTCCTCCTGATAGAAAGCATCTAATCCTGCTGTCGGTTCATCCAAGAGCAGCAGCGGTGTTTGCTGTGCCAGGATCTTCGCCAGCAACACCCGCTGCTGCTGGCCTCCGGAAAGCGTGAGCATATCCCGGTCGGCATCCTGCAGTACCCCGGTGTATTGCATACAGGCATCGACGATACGACGATCCCTGCCGCTTTCCTGCTGCCACCAATGCAGATGCGGATACCGCCCCGTCGTGACCACATCCCGTGCAGTATACCCCGGCAGCCAGCTCTCGTGCTGCTTCAAATACGCCGCCTGTTGTGCAAACGTTCCGGTACTTAATTTTCCGATGGGAGTACCGCATAGTTCTACGATGCCCCGTCGGATAGGCAAAAAGCCCCGTATGGTTTTAAGCAGCGTGCTCTTCCCCGCACCGTTAGGACCAATAATACCGATTATATCACCGCGGCGTACCGTCAAATCAATGTTTCGCAGGACTGTCCGCGTACCATAACCGGCAGACAGCGCATGTATATATAAAACTATATGAGTAGATTCAGTCATAACAAACCCTCTTATGGAACAGCCGAAATATGTTTCCCGGCAGGTTGTGCAAACGCCTGTCCATACACAGAAAATGCAATTTCGCGAATACCGAAGACAACATCTTGAGATCCATTGTACAAATAGCTCTCACGTGGTTTTACCAAGTGATTTTCCTTCACTGCCGTCAAGGTTTGCAGCGCCGGGTCATCCAGATATTGACGGATAAATCGTTCGGAATCATAGCTGCCGTGGTCGGTATAGGAAGGCAGAAACAAGTAATCCGGATTTATTTTAATCAGCATTTCTTTGCTCATTGCCTGACCATTGCGGATACCTGCCGAGGCCATTCCGTTAGTTACACCGGCATACCGGCAGGCATCATCAAACAAGCATCCTATGCCGCCATAGGTGTTCATAAGAGAAATAAGAACAACGGATTTTCGCTGTTCCTGCGGAATCGCATCTACCTGCCGTTTAATATCCGCAAGCTGCACATCCATCTGCCGGATTATCTCGCTGCCGCGTTCTTCTTCCCCTATAACCTGGGACAGGAGACGTATGGTATCTTTAACCTCTGTCATTGTCACGGCTCCTTTACACACTACAACAGGGATTCCCAAGTCACGCAGCGGAACAACCTTCTCCAAACTTCCCCAATCCGGAATAATAACGACATCTGGTTTCATGGCAGCGATGGCTTCTACAGAAGGATCTGTTATTTTCACCGGAATCTGTTGTGCCTGCGGCACCACCGTAGAGTTTAACGGATCGTCGAGCAGTGCATTGACAGCCACCATGTTATGGGGGGATACTAAGCCCAGCATTATCTCATCCGTTTCCATAGAAAGCGTCAAAATCCGCTGCGGCTTACTGTGAAAATGAACAACCGTCCCCTGCACGTCCGTCACATCATACCCACCCGCGGAAACAGGAGAAGCCGTCATGGCTGCGGGAGCATGACAACCTGATAAAATAAGCAGCATGGATAACAAAAGAATACAAAGAGCTCCATATATACGCTTCAAAAAACAATTCCTCCAACACAAAAAAGCCGCAAGGAAAAACCTTACGGCAGCTTATCTAAAAAAGTCCAGACAATCTCCATTCCCATCGCTCGCAGGTCAATCGGTGATTATGAATCAGGCAGTTCTTCTGACTTAAGTTCATTGCTTTGCTGCGCCTTCCCGGAATACTCCAGTGACATTGTGCAACGCGGCTCACTTTTACAGCGGCGGGACCGTGCCGGATTTCAACCGGCTTATCTATTAAGCCCATAGGGGCACCTGATCTACTATATATAGTTGTAAAAACAGCACAGATAAGTTAGCTAAACAACATGTTCAGTTCCTTACCGGTACTAAAAGAATACTATGAATTTCTATTATGGCCGAATAAACCCATATATTCTCTTGTCGTACATATACCAAGCTTGACCTGTTTCCATCTATGTAAGCCACCCTGGCATGTAAATTATACACTGAACGTAAAGATAAATGCAATATTTTTTTATAAATATCATGAATTATACAAGTGAAATTCTATTATTTCAAAAAAAATGCAAATTTAATTTGTGCCAAAATACAGTAAGCATCTACAATGAGCATCTCCTTGGTGTACTGTCCAGATAGAGAATATCATCTAACATGTATTTTTCTTATGATCAAGTAATTAAAACTCATACGGATATATCATGTTGGTTGATAATATTGAGTTTTTCTAATTTGAAATTTGATTCAGAAAGACAATTGATCCAAAGCGTAACCATTTGAAAAATTTGCAATTTAATCTTATCATTTGAAGATTCAGCTGAAGAGACAAAATTTATGTTCTTCATCTTATCATAAATTTTACGGCGTTTATATTCAAACTGAATCAGTACATTTAACTCTTGCTCTGAAAAAATTCTATTATCAGCTTTACTATCAATATATACTACATCATATTGTATCAACAAAATCGCTTCCGGAATATTCTTAACATGATCTCTATAAAAACTTTTTGGACTTTCTCCTAATTCTTCCCACTTTAAAGAAACGTCATCACCTGTAACTACCATAGCATCATCTAATGCATTAAATTTATTTCGTAATAGTTCAGCGATTGCATCAATTTTTTCGCTGAAAATAGCGTCATGCATCATATATCGTAAGAATAAATTTTCATCAAGATGAAGCTTTAACTGTTCTTTGGGCGGCAGGAAAGACTGTTCCCATTTTTTAGCCTGCGTTAACATGCTCATATCCATAATCGCTTCTACGGACCTCGATTCATGCTTATATTTAGGTATTTTCAACATGGCTCTGAGAACACCATTATCAATTTGTGCGGTACCTTTTTCGTTGATTAAATGAGGGAATTTTTGTTCAAGAAGCGATCGAATCAACATCGCTCGTCTAATCATAAAGAATTGATCGAATTCATTGACTTGATTTGGGCCAAGTATATTAATATACCCTCTTAACCGACTAATAAAATCAGGGCCTTTACTTTCTTTAAACTTATTCAAAAATAATTGTTTTTCTTTTTCAATTTTAATTTTTTCTCCACAAAATTCAGCAAAAGAACTACTGGTACCTCCAACAAAAACAAATATAGCCTTGCCGATTGGGTGAAAACTTTCTTCATCTTTATAAATTCCATCCTGCATAGGTGACAGAAAATATTTTAACCACCCCCAGCTTTCATGAAAATACGAGTCAAATTCATCAAAAATAACAAAGGGTATTTTTCCTCGCAGATTGGAATCACTTATTTGATGAAATGCCTTCTGTAATTCGAGTACCGTTGAAAACTGAGAAATATTGTAGCTCATTTTTGTTATGCTTTCAGAAAATTTACTGATAGCCATTTGATTGAGACCATAAGATTTACCGGAACCCGGAGTACCAAATATTGCAATAGATAAGGGTCTGTTAGCGTTTTTTGATACAATATATTCCGAAATTAAGTTATGTATGGTTCGATAACTCTCAATTTCAATTCGATCTATTGTTTTTAATTTTCCAAATTTAGCGGTTGGGATATGCATTAGCACATTTTCTTCCCCGTTTTTGACCAAATCAAATGCCATTTGTGAAATGCTGGCAGAACTTTTTTCTTGTAGAATACACCAATTATCCTGATATTCCCTATTCAAAACATTTGGTATTTTTACATCTTGTACATACTCAGGATCGGTATCTTTAATTAAATTTTGTTCAAACATAAGAGGATTGGGAAACGAAGAACTGGCCGGCTGTTCTCCAAAACCATAATAAAAATACTTTCTTACAGCACTAATTCCTTCTCGAATTCCTTGAAAAATTAAAATGGGAAGACCTTCTGCTTTATATTCTAAAAATGCAGTTGAAAATCCAGCTACAAAAGCAGAAACAAGACCATACATTTCTCCATCATTGTTATTCCTGAAATCTCCTTCAAACTCATACGGCAAAAAATACAAAAACGATTGGCGCGTATCATCATTTTCACAATAAATGACACCTTCCAATCCAAAAATAACAATAAGATGTTTACATTTTAATAAAAATGATAAATTAGGATTGTTTTTTAGCTGCCAAGTAAAATCATGCGCCGTTTTTTCCCAAGATATGCTTTTGCTGATATTGACCCCTTTTGAGCGAAGATCATCAGCATTAATAATAATAATAGTTTTATCCCTATGATACCTGAATAAGTGCTGCAAAAGAGGATTTCCTTCTATGGGATTATCCATTTTATAAAAAACAACAGGTGTTATCCCTGTGCTTTTGATAGCCAGCGGCCAATACCCGGCATGTTGATTAAATCCATTATTTTCATCATCAATAACAACAATGGGAGCATCAATTACATCTTCTTCCAAGGGTAATACATTTAAATTACTGTTTGTTGTTCCACCTGAAAACCCCATAAATCTATATAGTCTATAAACTTTAGATTCTTTTTGATTAGTTGAACGAGGATATGGCTTTATTTCAACAAAGGAATACAAAAAATGATCATGATAGAAGCTATTCCCTTTAGGAATAACTGGAGAAATAATAGTTTGATCCGTTGCCAAAGCAATCATTTTTGCTAAAAGAAATGCCGCACCCGGTACGGATAACTGATGTAAATTAATGCTGTTTTCCCAATTGAGTTTTTTTTCTTCCTGCGGAAGTATATTCCAGAGCAATACGTTGACACATATATCGCCTGTAACAATAATTTTTATTTTTTGCTTTTCCACATTAAACACCTCCCCACATATGAACTGTCATTTTTATATTGAACAATGTGACATTTATTTATTATTGGATTGCTTTAACACATTAATTAACTTCAACCAAACAACTTGAGTCCGCTTAAAATCTTCATAATGTTTTTTCACATGTAAATGAAAATAATCAAACTCATCTAAAATGAGTCCAAACTTATCTTCATTAAAATAATTACATATACAAGGCACCACATGTTTAAGTTTTTCTCTGATTAACGCTATTTCGGTTTCATAATTTTTATTTTGTGTTACGTAGAGTAACAGTGGTTTATACCGAATCCATCCAATAGCCACTTTTAAAAATCTTTGAGTAGTTGTTCCCGGATCAATCTTTATACTTTTTAGATTACCCGGAAGTGAACCAAAAAGTAATTGTTCACAGGATAAAAAGCTATCATGAAACGTATAACAAGGGATTTTTTTGACAACTCTATTACAAATACACGTACTTAAAAATGTGTCTTCTCCTCTTGCTCCTGGGGGATTATAAAACGGAAATATTTTATCAATTTTTGTTAAATTGAATCCTAAATTAGAACCAGAAATAAATTTCATTCCATTCGTTTCCTTAACATGTATCGTTTTATTATTAGTTTTTATGTTAACATCTGCATACGTAATTCCGCCATCCTCCATCTTTGTTTTTACAGATTGCCAGTTGATGATGTCATTACTTACCGCCTCGATAAAAATCCGAAAATCATTTTCTGAAAGTTTAGAATTAAACTCCAATTGCGGCATTGGTGAAATATATCCACAATGATATCCGTGTGTTATATCAGCATACTTAAGATTTTGGATATGTGTCAGCAGTACATTTTCTCCCTTCCATAAAATAGTATTATTCATTT
>JALCNL010000085.1 GCA_022649055.1 Megasphaera sp. | reverse complement strand
CCGCACCGGCAAGACGTGAAAATACGCCATACAAGACAGACATGACAACACCGGAAAGGCCGGGCATAATAAACCCCCCTGACAACGATGGATGAGAAATTATGGGCAATCCTACCAAGGGATCATCTGCAATTTCACGAATCATGCCAAACCCTGTAAGCACAGGTGCCAATAAAATGCCCCCGGCCCCTAATTTTTTAGCTTGCAGTGCTCTTTCATGACTTTTTGTCCCGTCTGCAGTGCAATTAGCAACATAGACAGCATGCCCGCCAGTGTCCTTATTCGCTTTCCGTACAGCTTCGGCACAAGCAGCTACCCGTTCTGCAAAAGGAGCACTAGCCTGATTGGTAATACCGTGATCATCTTTAATAAGATCTGCCCCCCCTGCTGCAAACTCATAGGCCATATGAGCCAGCTCTGCCGTCGTTGAACCTAACGGCTTAATCACACAGTGAAGTAAAGGCCGGTGAAAAACACCTAAAAGTTCACGAATACCGGCAATGCCAAAATGAGGCCCGTGATACGCCGATAAAAAAGCCGAAGAAAATTCAATATCTTCTACCCATATGCCAGGCTGCATACTGCTATTTCCAAAAACAACATTGAATAACTGCGTAATTTCGGTTCCTGCAGCTCCATCATTATACGTTATCCAATACCGATATTGTCCATCCCCATACTCTGTAAACTTAACATTTCCAACTATATTATCGAAAATAGACTGTCTTTCTACTAAATCAGGAGGAAATTCGATAGTCTGTTCTACAGCAATTTTCTGAGCCAAATTTTGAGCTTCTTCCTTACTGTCTGCCGTAATTCGGTAAAGGACAGAAAAACTTTTCTCCTTGATCACGCTATGGTCTCCCTTCTCCTATTAAAAAGAATATCGCTATTTAAAAATACGTTCAAATGTAATAAGCACTTCTTTTAATTCCGGTGTTAACCGCTGCCATGCACCCTGCCATACTGCCTGCGGTATTCCTCCATAGTAAGCTTCCGCTATACTGGCAGCAATAGCCGCTTGTGTATCACTATCGCCGCCCAAGGAGATGGCATTGCGGATAGAATCTTCCACGCTTTCACTTTCTAAAAACGCCTCAATGCCCTGTGGAACACTCTCTTGCGTTCTAGAAGTAAACTGATAGCCGGGCCGAATTAGATCCAAGGTCTGTTCCATCGGATAATAGTATTGCTGTATATATGAACGTATACTCTCTTTATTATTCTTTGTACGAGCCAAATAAATAGCCGAAGCTACAGCAACTGCTCCGGTTATAGCTTCTTGTGTGTCATGTGTCACCACCGCCGTAAGTTCTGCCAGATACTGAACTTCATGTAAAGATCGTCCGACCCATGCGACCGGTGATACACGCATAGCTGCCCCATTGCCATAACTGCCGTATGGTTTTGCCGCTTCAGCTTGGAACCATTCCTTAAAACAAGGACCGTACCCCGCATCCGGATATTTTTGGCACCAATATCGTAGTTTTTCGCGAAGTGGCATACTAAGACCCTTTTTCTCTTTATATGCTTCTATTAACGCATCCGCTACAGCCACCGTGGTAACTGTGTCGTCCGTAAAACGCGATTGTTTTACAAACAAAGGAAACTCTTTCGTTTTAATGCGATACGGTCTTGCTTCATATACTGAACCAACTATATCACCTACAATTGCACCACGCATGTACTCACTCCTATCGATTATTATTCTCTGTATTAGGTATTATATCACAAGTAAAGATAGATAAACACATCTTACAATACAAGGGTATTTTTCTATAAAAAAGGCAGAAACGAGAATATCCCGTTCTGCCCTGATATCATAAAATTACATAAATTTTGCCGATTCCTCCTGCAAAATCCTATTACGTAATTTAGAAAGTTTAGAACTCCGCTGCACCCACATTTCCTCTGGATTAACAAGACGCAGATATTCCGGCCAAAGTGTCTGTATCTGTTCATCTGCATAATCACAGATTGCCGCCAACGTAGGCTTATGATATACCAGCTTCCCTTTTTGAAAAATAGGCTGCAGCATCGGACAAACATCGAAACTGTTAGCATAAATAACACGAGAGCGCCAAGGTGTCTTATCACTGACAAGCTGAAGATTTTTTATTGTCGAAAATTTTTCTTCTTCAAGGGCAATGATATCCGCTTTCATTTTTTTGCTTTCTCTGTCATAAATACGATATACATTTTTAATACCCGGATTAGAAATTTTTTCCGCATTATCGCTCATCTTAATTTTCGGTACAAACACATCCCCATCATATTGTCCCACAAGTTTAAATACGCCCCCCAAAGACGGACTGTCTTCAGCCGTTATCAGGTGTGTTCCTACTCCCCACGAATTGATAGCACATCCTTGCAGCTTTAGCTCAGAAATAAGAAACTCGTCAAGATCATTTGAGGCCGATATAATAACATCAGGAAATCCAGCTGCATCAAACATCTTTTTTGCTTCTTTTGACAGATAAGCTAAATCACCGCTATCGAGACGAATACCAAATTTCTCAGGCAGTGTCCCAGCATCTTTCATTTCTTGAAATACAGTAATCGCATCAGGAACTCCCTGCTTCAATGTATTGTATGTATCTGCCAAAAGTATTAAATTATTGGGATATTGGCGGATATATGCGTGAAACGCTTCCAGTTCCGACGGAAAACTCATGATCCAGCTATGCGCCATAGTTCCTAAAACAGGCATGCCAAATTTAGCTCCAGACAATACATTACTCGTACCGTTAAAGCCGCCAATCATAGCCGAACGCGCCCCATAAACACCCGCCGACATTCCCTGCGCCCGGCGTAATCCGAATTCCATAAGCGTATCATTCCCTGCAACCGTTCGAACACGACGTGCTTTAGTAGCTATCAAGCTTTCATGATTCATGATCATAGACATTGCAGTTTCCAGCAATAATGATTCATCTTTAGCCGTATGTATGCGAAGCAGCACTTCCTGAGGAAAGGCAACGGTTCCTTCCGGCATCGCATAAATATCACCCGTAAAATGCACGCCCTTCAAATAATCTAAAAATCTTTCTTTAAATAGATTCGTACTCTTCAGATAATATATATCATCATCACTGAAATGCATATTCTGCACATAATCAATCAAATGCTCCAATCCAGCTACAACCGTGTAGCCGCCTTTAAAAGGATTCGTTCTGTAATATCTGTCGAAAACACATGGCTGATTATGCTTGCCTTCAAAAAATAAGCCTTGCATCATCGTCAATTGATACAGATCAGTTAACAAAGCGTTCGTATACAATAGACTCGCCTCCAAATTATGATTAAATACATTATACATCATTCATTTATATATGACCAATGATTTTTAATATTTACATCTGTAAATACAGTGAAATATTTCACAATTATACATATTATGTATTATTTTTAGTTTTGCTTTATATTTTCTTTCTAGTAGAAAATATTTTTATGGTATAGTATACTTGATAAGTACAAATTTTACTTATGAAAGGATATTTCATGAAATATAGGTTATTATTATTGCTAGCTGCATTTATTTGGGGTACCGCGTTTGTCGCCCAAAGAATAAGTACCGAAACGATCGGTCCGTTTTCCTTTAACGGAATTCGTTTCGCATTAGCTTCCCTATCGCTTTTACCATTGATTATCTGGCAGAAAAACAGTCTGCTTGTGCGTTCGCGGAAAACTCCATCCCATCTGTCACTGCCGATAGCCTGCACGATGCTGGGCTTTGTCTTATTTGCCGGAGCTTCCTTACAGCAAATAGGTATTTTTTACACTACCGTTGCAAAGGCTGGTTTTATTACATCTTTATATATTATTGCTGTTCCTATTTTGGGCTTATTTTTATATAATCCTTTACGATTTTCTCATATCACCGGATGTATTGTCGCCGCCATCGGTCTTTATTTTCTTTCATATCCTACAAATGGACAAGCACTGAATTTCGGAGATGCCTTGGAATTATGCGGGGTTATTTTTTGGTCTCTGCATATTTTACTTGTTTCTTGGCTGGTTCGATATTATCCAGGAATCATACTTGCCGCTGGACAATTTGCTGTCTGTTCTTGTTTTAATTTTCTGGCAATTGCAATTACGGGAGAGTCCTTATCTTGGTCTATGGTTTTACTCACTTGGCTGCCTCTGGTATATGGCGGCGTGTTTTCCGGCGGCATCGCCTATACTTTACAAATTCTGGGACAAGCCCGCGTTGCTGCAACGGAAGCGTCCTTGTTATTGAGTTTTGAAATGATTTTCAGTGCTTTGGCCGCCTTCTTACTATTAGGAGAAACGTTGACTTTTCGGGAATTATTTGGTTGTTTCCTTATGGCAAGCGGTATTTTTACCGCCCAAGTTCCCAGTCGCATTGTATGGCAAGGATTTCACTTGAAATAACTTGTTTATTTTGTTAATAATTAATTAATTTTTATAAAATAAATATTTCCACTCACAGCCATATATTTCCGTTAATCTCCTTTTTTGTTCCATTCACACGAAATTGCTTTCTTCTCCTTTAAAAGAATGTTATATTTGGAACGTAATAAAAAGGAGGTTTTAGTAATGGTAATGAATGGTGTTTATATGGTTATAATCACCGCATGCTTCCTTGTATTGGGATATCGTTTTTACGGCTCATTTATTGCTGCCAAAGTATTAACGTTAAACCAGTATAAGGTAGTACCATCCATCCGTTTAGATGATGGACATGACTATGTACCGACTAATAAATGGGTCGTATTTGGTCATCATTTTGCTGCCATAGCCGGTGCAGGTCCTCTTGTTGGTCCTGTTATTGCAGCACAATTCGGTTATTTACCGGGTATGCTTTGGATTTTGTTTGGATCTGTATTTGCCGGAGCCGTCCATGACATGGTTATTTTATTGGCTTCTGTCCGTCACGACGGCAAGTCTATTGCTGAAATTGCAAAGGACGAAATCAGCAATACTGCCGGCATAAGTGCACTGCTCGCCACCTTATTTCTCTTGATTATCACAGAAGCAGGCATGGCTGTTGTAGTTGCAAATTCTCTATTTAATAGTCCTTGGGGAACGTTTACTGTAGCTTCTACCATTCCTATCGCAATTTTTGTTGGATTATATTTAAAGTATCTTCGTCCCGGTAAAATTCAGGAAGCTACTATTATCGGGGTTGTTCTTGTATTACTTGCTGTATTTTATGGTTCGGAAATTCCCGGTTCCGTATTAGCTCCCTATTTTACTTTCAATTTGACACAATTGGAAATCATGCTTGCTGTTTACGGATTTATTGCTTCCGTTCTGCCAGTATGGCTGTTATTAGCGCCACGTGATTATTTATCTACGTACATGAAAATCGGCACAATTGCTGCATTAGCTGTCGGTATCCTGATCGTAGCTCCTACTATCCGCATGCCGGCTTTAACAGAGTTCTGCGCAGGCGGCGGCCCGGTAATCAAAGGATCTGTGATTCCGTTTGTCTTTATTACCATCGCGTGCGGTGCTATTTCTGGATTCCATAGTTTGATTTCTACAGGCACAACACCAAAAATGCTGACTAACGAACGTCAAATTCTGCCAATTGGGTATGGGGCTATGCTTACCGAATCATTTATTTCCATGATGGCCCTTATTGCGGCTACTAGTCTTCATCCGAGCGATTATTTTGCTATTAACTCCACTCAAAGCGCATTTGCCGCTCTTGGCATCCAAGTTCAAGACTTACCCAGCTTAGCCGAACAAGTTGGTGAAAATCTTATGCATCGCCCAGGTGGTGCTGTATCCTTGGCTGTCGGCATGGCCGATATCTTTAACAAAATTCCAGGTATGGAACAGTTCATGGGATTCTGGTATCACTTCTGCATTATGTTTGAAGCACTGTTCATTTTAACTTTGATTGATGCCGGTTCTCGTGTCGGCCGTTATTTACTTCAAGAACTTCTCGGAAAATTCTCCCCGAAATTCGGTGATACGGAATGGTGGCCCGGCATTATTATTTGCTCCGCTGCTATCAGCATTTGCTGGGGATATTTAGTACTCCAAGGCAACATCGGCGTCATTTGGCCGCTGTTTGGCGTATCCAACCAGTTACTTGCTGCCGTTACATTGGCTATTGGCACTTCCTTTATTTATCGTCATGGCCGTGGACGTTATGCATGGGTTACCATGATTCCCTGTATCATTATGAGTTTGATTACCGTCGATGCGGACTATGAAAATGTATTCTATAATTATATCCCTGACGGTAAATGGCTTTTAGTAGCTATCAGTGTTATTATGCTGATTCTCGATGCTATCGTTATGATAGAAGCGATTAAGAGCTGGATCAAATATTCTAAAACCGTTCCACAGGATATGCGTTCTCGTGAAGAAATCGAAGCAGAAACAAAAGCTAAAAATGAAAAAGAAGGTATTGAAGCACCTGCAATGCACTAACTTCATCTTTTTCCAACAAAAAAGCAACTTCAGCATAGTCGTTGAAGTTGCTTTTTTCTATATTTCAAAAAATAAACTTGTTATTTTTCTCGTATAATAGGTACCAATACATTCCCATCCTCCTTGAAAACGGCAGTACCATTTGTCAAATCAGCGATATCAGCCTGTACCTGCACACTCTTTTCTTGTGGAATCTCCAAACGAAAACAAACAGTATCAGAAAATATTCTGTCTATAATACGAACTTTCAAAGCCGGCAGTATCCGTTCAAGAGAGTTAATAAACGCATACCCAAATTCAGCTTCAGCAATAATAAAAGGGAAATAATCCGCAATCTGCGCCGCTTCAACCCCTAACACAGCAGCATGACTATATGCACGAATAAGACCTCCGCCACCAAGCTTAATACCGCCAAAATAACGTGTTATAACAATTACCGTATTGGTAATGCCGCTTTTCGTTAATACCTCCAATATAGGCCGGCCAGCTGTTCCTGCCGGTTCCCCATCATCATCATATTTTTGTATAAAACCGGTATCCCCTATACGATAAGCAAAACAGTTATGTCTGGCATCCCAGTATTGCTTACGAATTCTTCCAATAACGCTGCGTGCTTCTTCTTCTGTAGAAATTTCTGCCGCAGACGTAATAAACCGTGATTTTTTAACCGTAAATTCCGTTTCGGCATGACCATAGACGGATGTAAAACAAGGTGATATGATAGACATTATATTCTCCTGTACGTGAAATAGCTTATAAAATGCCATATGTAGTAGTGTAACGCATAATACTATTTTTGACAAATTATACGTTGACAAAACCTGCATTATCATATATAAAATTTTAATTTTCCAGAAAGTACAGCTTAGTTGGTTAGAACAAGCCATCGTCTTGTTCCGCATAGCCCATAATCTGTCGGATAGCCTGCTGTATTACCCGGTCCATGACCGTGGGGATACCCAGTTTTCGTACGCTGCTTTCTATTTTGGGATTTTCTTGCACCGTCCCGGCCGGGTCCATATTTTCCCATCCCGTAAAAAAAGAGCTGCGAAAGAATGATTTTTCATTTTTTCACAGCCCCTAATTTGTAGTTCGCTATTAAGTCATCCCAACATTTGACATAGAACCATAAATTGTATTTCGCCGTATCTTTTCATTTATTGACAGCATTTTTTTGATATACAGTTTTTATACCAAGCCGGTTAGCGGGTTTTATAGCCCTGATAGTCCTTCAATTTCGTGTTTTCTTTGAGCACTTCTGCAATCGATTTTCCTGCATCCAGTTCCTGAATAACTTTCTGTGCTTTATCAGAGAGATATGCTTTGTCTTTTTTGCCCAGCAACAAGGTCTTATCGTCGGGCCACAAGGTTCCGGTATTTTCATTTCTGCCCTGCAGGAGATACAGTGTATCGCCATTCTTATTAGCCTGTGCTAAGGAAACACCTTTCTTTTTCTGCCATACGGCAATACCGGCGCATAATGCGGCGTCATCTGTCCGCTTGCGGTTCAACACCAGAACAGCTTTGGTATTTTTATATTCTGTACAGAAATTAAAATCTCCCTGCGAGTCCATGGCGGTAAAAACCGGCCCCTGACCCTTATATCGCGGAGCAATAACCGAATCGATCGCCTGCGATTTGCCGACGCCCTGAGTCTGGGCATGAAGCTTGTAGTCGTACGCATTGATATACCGTCCCTGCCGATCCTTGCGATTCGTCATACCGACAATTCCATCGACACCGGGGATCTGGAAATAATCTACCGCTGCCCGAACAACATCCAGAGGAGATGCGGAATCAATCCATGTATCAATACCATTCTCATTTAAGGCGTTATACAACTCTTTTATTTCCGGTGTCACGGTAATCCCCAATTTATAGGATACGCTGACATTGCCGGCCTGCGATTTCAATTCCGCCGGGCTCTGATAGGAACCCTTACTCCATGTCTGTCCCTTGGCAGGATCACCATACCAGCTGTCGCAGCGGTACGCCAACTGATATACTTGATTAGGCGTCATGCCCGTATACCAGTAGGTTACCCACGGATACGACACGGATGCGTCCATGGTTTCGCCTATCGCATCATAGAGCCAGCGCATTTTAGCCTTAAATTCCTTGAATTCCGGACTATTTTTTACTGCTGCAGAAAATTCTTTTCCCTGCGGGGTTACTAGCCCTTGCTTATATAAAACACTATATGCAGCCGACGCATCTCGGATCCCATCCTGAATCCGCACCTGGCGTCCTTCGCCGTCATCGGCACCATAGGTCAAACTCAGCTTTTCCGCCGGAATGCCCGTCCGGAGCACTTCCATCATCTGATTCGGCGCAATGGCAAAAGCCAAATGATCTAGTTGCCAGATCATAAGCTGTTCCTCCACATCCATAACAGACGTCGTATTGTCAAAATCAAACACAGCATACGGACGATCCGCAGCTTTATAATTGGCCGACTGCTTGCCATAGAGTTTTAAAAAATCATTGATAGACTGTTTTACCTCCGGTTCCCAAGCCGTACGCTGTAAATACAGGGTGGAAGCCGCCTGCCGATTCATTACCGTCACCGTTTTATCAACAGGCGCAGCCATGACAGGCAATGTTTGCACAACCGAAAAAATAGTCAGTGCACACAATACACTGGCCGCATATTTCTTCATCTTACCCGGAACAATTTGTCTTTTCATATACATACCCCTTTCCACATCTGGATTTAGTATACAAAACGTATTCAAACGTAATGTCAGAAATATGTAATAAATTTGTAAATACAGAAAAATACGACAAGTTTTATCTGCGTATTATTAGGTTTGAAAACCTTTGCCAAAATACCATGCAATGAATATAATAAAAGACGAATCGAATATATGGTCCACAACAACGTTCCTGGTTATCTCGTTTTTGCGTGTCTTTTTTTATTGCACAAGAGAGATTTGATATGTTGTGAGACACATTACCTAACATCATTACATCATCCGTACTCGGACAGAAAATCGGTCGTTTTGCTGTCACGGCGCGACGAGGGTGTCCTGTTTGAATACGCAGATGGTAATTATTTCCATGCCATGACTAATATCGTAACACATGAAAGATATGTCAAACCAGCTGAAAAATCAATGCCATCACGCCCTTCAAGAGTGATGGCAAACACACCTTTTTCATCAACAACGGCGCTGAAGCCGATTGGAACGTCTTTTCTTCATGGATTTGAAATTTTTAATGGGACACTCCGGTACCCGAACGGTAGAACAAGTTTACGCCAACTATGAATCCCTGTGTACAATTCATAAATACAAAAAGAAGCTGGATACTGTTGTAAAAATATCATAGTATAGAATATACCATATGTAGGAAAATGGGGGTTGCACTCTATTGTCAATTATGGTACAATTCTAGATGCAACCTTACAAAAAGTGTATTATTAGTAATCTCAAAACACTAAGTTTTATCTTATTCCAAGGGGGTATAGCTCAGTTGGTTAGAGCGCTACGTTGACATCGTAGAGGTCAGTGGTTCGAATCCACTTATTCCCACCATATATTATCTCTAAGTTTCTAATATTATTTATTAGAAACTTTTTT
>JALCNL010000084.1 GCA_022649055.1 Megasphaera sp. | reverse complement strand
TCGTTTTGATACCTCAGCCATAAATACTCGCTCCCATCAATACGCAAAAGGCCAGCGTAACAATATAAGCACCGTTACCGAATATATTGGCTCGAAGAATTCCTTTCATCTGTACAATACGCTGTCCGGGGGTCAAGCTTGAAGTAAGTAAAAACCTAAATAGCTTATGCGCCGATACTACCATCAGCATAGGACAAATAATTCCCCAAAAGCCCAACAACCATACCGGCAGTATACAGAGAAACAGGATCCATAGTACCGTCACTATACGATACAACCGTACGGCATGCTCATACCCCAAAAGAACAGGCAGCGTTTTTCGTTTAGCTTCACGATCTTTTACAATATCACATATATTATTGGTCATCATAATAAGGCCAATTCCTAAAACAAACGGCAAAGCTGCCAATAATACGATCCAGTGAAAATCGCCTGTAATTGCTGCTAAAATTCCCAAAGGAATCAATCCGCCCATAACAAGTCCCGATACAAATTCTCCCACCGGCAAATAGGAAAGCGGAAAAGGTCCTCCCGAATAAAAAACAACAGCAACTCCACCGGCAACACCAACAACAATAGGTGCAATCCCGGCAGTCAACAGTACGGGCATGACCACCAGCACAGCCGCTCCCAAATAAATCACTGCCAACCATAACGCATGTACCGGATTTAAATTTTCATACACCAGCACGGCATCGTCGGCATCCACATGATCTGCCGCACTATCAACGCCTTTAACATAATCAAAGAAATCATTAAACGTATTTACCGAAGACTGCATCAATATACACGCACATAAAAGCAGTGTCCCTACTATAAAATGTAGTCCGTATCCTGCCAGTACACAATACAGTTCTCCAAACAAAGCCGGACAAATCGATGCAGGCCAAGTATGCGGTGCGGCCAGCCGTAAAGCCAGCTTAGGTGTAAGTACATTCCATCGTTCCATATCACACCGTCCCCAGCTTGCGAACCAACTTTAACAATAACCGAGAATATTCGCATTGCGGAAGTTCGTCTGCAATTGCTTCTGCCTGCCATTGACGCTTTTTTATCTCCTGCCAGGCCGCTTCGACTCCACCTAATCTAGTTACTGCCGTTTCCATCTGAAACATCTCTTGTAATGTCAATGCACCTTCAGCATTACGCCGCATGAATGGAATCAGCGCTTCTCGTCCTCCTGGCTGTTTCATAGCACAAAGTATAGGCATTGTATATATACCTTCTTGGAAGTCCTTATGCGCCGATTTACCGATGGTCAAAACATCCGATGTAAAATCCAGCAGGTCATCCCGAATCTGAAACATCAAACCGAGGCACTCACCGAATAACTCCAAATTACGAACCATCCGTTCATCACAGCCGCTCTCCATAGCTCCTATCCGACAGCAAGCCATAAATAAAGCAACTGTCTTTCCATGAATATTGTTCAAATACTCTTCAACCGTCACATCTTCCTTATATCGGCACATGGCTTGACCTATTTCTCCGGCACACATCGCCTCGATGGTCTTTGATAAAACAATACCCGCACGATTCATAGCTTCCTTCATCATATAATAGCTGATTCTACCCATGAGGAAGTCTCCGGCATATACGGCAGCATCTTTTCCATACTTTTTCTGAATGGAAGGTTTTCCTCTGCGGTAATCCGAATCATCAACAATATCATCATGAATCAATGATGCCATATGTGTCATTTCCACAATAGCGGCCAGCTTACAAAGCCGGTCCTGAGCTGTCTTGCAAGCCGATCCGAACTCACTTGCCAACAATAACAGTCTGGGCCGGATCATCTTTCCCCGGGTAGAAACCACATCATCTAATACAGTCCCCACTTCTGATCCGGAAAAAGGATGAACCGAAAAGAGATCAATATACCCTTCCACTGCTTTCATCCGCTTGTCGTACACATTCCCAATATGCATCGGCATTACTTTGCTGACTTTGTTGTCAAATAACTCCTGTTTGGTCATCAATATGCTCACGTACACCTTTCCAGAGAATGTTTTCGTTTTAGTGAAATTCTGCAGTGAATATCACAGATTTTGTATATTTATTACAGAAATGATTAAGCCAGAAATTTGGTTTTTAAAGACCACGTTTTTCCGTAAGAATCTGTGCCGTATGTTTAACTTTGATATCATCTCTGCCACGAGCATCGAGACCGCCCCTGATCTGCAATAAACACCCCGGGCAATCAACAGCAACCGTATCTGCTCCGGTTTCAAGGATATGATTTATTTTTGCTTGCAAAATCGGTGCCGAAATTTCTGGATATTTGATGGAATATGACCCGGAGAACCCACAGCAGCTGTCACATTCGGTCATTTCAGTAAGTTCCACTCCTTTGGTCTGCGTAAGCAGTTCACGCTGTTCTTTCCAAACATTCATGGTTCTTCTCATATGACAGGAATCATGATAGGTAATCTTCATCGGGACACCATCACCGTCACCGGGAATACCGCCGAGCATGTAAACAAGTTTAGAAAAATCAAAAGTTTTTTCAGCCAGAACTTTTGCACGTTTAAGCATTGCCGGATCATCCTGAAACATATTTTGATAATCAATTAAAGCATGTGTACAAGTCGGACAAGCAGATACGATATAATCGTATTTTTCAGCTTCCATTGCTTCAATATTAATAACAGCAGATTTTTTGGCATTATCCTCGTCACCCATATAAGTCGCAGGGGCTCCGCAGCAAGACTGACCCTGAGGCATTTCCACCTTATATCCGCATGCATTCAGCCCTTTAACAACCGCTTCTGCAATATCTACATAAACAAAGTCTAGCAAACACCCTGTAAAAATACCAATCGTGCCCTTAGGATTTGGTACGTCCTGTTTCATTGTAAGAATAACATCACGGAAAGGTACTTTGGCAACCGTCGGCAAGCTTCGTCCCGCTGTAAGACCGGATAAAAACATCGGCATATGGCGAATCATCGGTTCACCTTTGCTGAGCGCTCCCTGTGCAACAGAAGCAATACGCAGCATGGAGTGGAAAAGATGACGATCACTCACTGTATCAAGAGCAAATTTATGAATCGGATTCAGTCCATCACGCTTTGCATATCTCGTACGCAGTTTCAAAATCATGCCCGCAATATCCAGTTTGCCCGCACATACTTCATTACATTTTTTACACTGCAAACAGAGATTCTGAATATTTTCAGCTCGTTCCTGAGAAGTCAGGAATGCCGTTAATAACGTACCAATTCCTCCGGTGTATACCTTACCGCCATACACATGACCACCTACAAGGCGAAAAGCGGAACAGACATTGAGGCAAGCTCCACAGCGGATACAGCAGAAAATATCCTTAAAATCAGGATCTTCCAGAATTTTGCTGCGGCCGTTATCCAAAATAATTACATGAAATTCTTTTTGCGCCTTTTCATCTGTGTCTTTATTTACTACAACTTCATTGGACCCAGTATACATGCAAACATAACTGGTAAGTGTCTGGGCTGTACCATTACGCGGCAGTGCTTTCATAGCATATCGGATATCGCTAAGCTTGGCCACAAATTTTTCAATACCTACGACGTATACATGGATGGGCGGCAATGTCGCCGTCATGCGTCCGTTTCCTTCATTTGTAAAAGTGATAACGGTACCAGTATTAGCTACAGCAATATTGGCTCCGGAAACTCCCATGTCTGCATTTAGGAATTTATCCCTCATATATTTTCTCGAAGAACGCACCAATTCCAAAATAACCGGATTATTTTGTTCATGAAGGTATTCCGTGAAATATTCTGCTACTTGTTCTTTAGAAAGATGGATTGCCGGCATAACCATATGAACCGGAGTATCCCCGGTAATCGCATTGATAAATTCACCCAAGTCGGTTTCCTGCACATCAATACCATCTTCACGCAGCAACTCATTCATGTGGATTTCTTCGGTCGTCATGGATTTAGATTTTACAACGGCTTTAACGCCTCTTTCTTTGGCCAGTTTACGAATATAATCCATCGCAGCTTCACCATCGGCTGCACGAAACACATGTCCGCCTCTGGCATTGAAATTCTTTTCAAATTCATCTACCAATTCGTTAATATGTTCAGCCGCATATGATTTACCTTCATGAATTTTTTCACGAATCGCTTCAAAATCGTACCCTTTATAAACCTTAGCTCTATTGCCGGGATAGGCACTGGTAAATTTAGTTAGGGCATTTTGCAGGGCATTATTCTCTATGGCTGACTCGATCTCCTGCTTCAATTCTTCGTTATCCATATCAAGTATCCTCCTTTATTATTATTGATCATCCACTACAATTACCAGAATTTCCAGCGGACCGTGAACACCAACGGTGCCGACACATTCAATATCGGCAGTACGGCTCGGACCGGTAATAAAACCTACAAAATTAGGCATTTCAGGCATTGCACTAAGCATATCTATCATTGTGTCCAGGTTATCCAAAATAGTAGACCGTTTAATAATAACAATAGAAAACGGCGGCATAATAGCAGCAATACGTTCATCCACATTTTGATGCAGCTGAATAACCGATCCCAAATCTGCAAGACCATACTGTGCATCAATAATACCAACCTGATCTGTTTCGCAATTCAAACGAATATGATCCGTGTGAACCGTAATGCCTGCAGTCTTCAATCCTTCTGCAATGCCAAGTTCCTTAACGTATTCTGTTTGAACAACGGCTGCTGTAGTATCTCCTCTATCGGAAAATACCTTCTTCAATGTCGGAATCAATTCTGCCTTGCTGCAATGTGCACATTGTCCACTCAAGGCAGTCAATTTTTCCTCAAAGCTCTGATACAATTCATCTGCTTTTTCCATTTTCACACCTCTTTCATAAAAATAGCACTGATAAAACGTAGGTCATTCCTCTATCTGGGGATGACATAAAATAAAAAAAATGTCAAGCCCAAAGAAATTTTAAAGTAGATTTTTCCATACCACCTCACTAAAATCCTCACCCCGTCAACAGAATGAGGAAAGCGTTTCTCCATATAGAATAAAACATACGCAATAAAAGGAATTTATTTAAAACCAACAGAAACAAGTAGTATAAAACAACTAATACTTTCACCTAAATACTGTTATCATGTAAAATCACAACTGTCTCTTTACGTATTGTCCATAAAATAGATAAAACTATAATATAAAAAAGCCTATAAGCCTATAGCAGTATCGGCAATTCTTAAAAAATAAGGTACAGCCAACATTGTTTAACATATCTACCATCCGGCAGGCTTTGGCAATAACGTCCAAGTCTATTAAAAATCTTGCAATTTTCCTTACTTAAATTATTCTGTTGAAATAAATTCCGTTGAGATTATGCTTATATTATACAATTTCATTGTTAATTTTACAATAACGCTATGCATTTTATTCATCTATTTTATTGTTAAATTCACATTATAACTATGTGTTTTATTTATAGGATAAGCATATCTTATGTAATAATGCCACATTTTAGTAAAAACTTATACAAAATGTGGTTTTATGAATAATAAAAAAAGTTTCTCCGGACAGATAAAAAAAAAGAAATCCTTTTCATATATTACAATAACGCATTTTACGAACGCAAACTTTGTGATTTTTTTAACATATAATTTCCTATTCAAATTTAAACTCAGCAACTTGTATAAAAATATATTAAAAATCGGCAACGCATTTTCTCTAAGGAAATATACGCTGCCGATAAAATCATACATACTACCATTTATAAAAAGATGCCACACAAAATCCTAGCATAACAATAAGAATAAGCATATTCAACAATGTAAAACCACTATATGCAAGCCATCCGGCAGCTATAACCGTAAGCACCGTAAATAAAGCCTTCTTCTTCATGAAAATACCGCCCCCGCTTTTAATATTCCAGCAAAAATGTCTTGAAAAACTGTTTTGATCCCGGCAATGCATCAACCGGAATTCTTTCATTAACCTGATGAGCCCCACCCCAGCGATGATCCACCAAAAACCCATCAAAGCGGAATACGCGCCGGACAACAGGTGTATAATAATGTGTATCCGTAGCTCCCAGCATAAGAAACGGAACAAGAATAATGTTCTTCCCATAAAGCGTATGAAGTACCCTTTCTACCGTTCTATAATCATCACTATCCGGCGTCGAGGTAGGCATGGGATCTTCTCCTGAAACATGGCGCAGCCGGACTCCTTCAGGCAAAAATTGCTGTAAATATTGCATGACCGATTCTATGGTATCTCCCTGCAATATGCGGCAGCTCATTGTCATCCCTACATGGGAAGGAAGGACATTCGGCTGATTGCTGGCCTGCGCCATTGTAAATGCAAAAGTGGTATGAAGCATAGCATCTAGTTCAGGATCCTGACGTGCCAGTGCACACAACTCCTCCCAATATTTTTTCGGCTCTTGATAAATTCTTTTTTTATCTCCATCTTCAACTGCCGCGGCTGCTTTAAGCTGTGCTTCTGCCAATGGAATCAATCGATACGGATACGGATGTGCTTCAATATCTACAATTGCTTTAGCCACTGCGCCCAAAGCGGTTCCCAATCCAGGTTTGCTGGCATGCCCCCCCGCGGAATCTTTATAAATTTCAATATTAACACAAGCTTTTTCACCTAACCCGATCCGTGCAACAAGCTTATTGTCTTTGCCACGGACAATAGAACCACCTTCGTCAAAGGTACAGCCAATCGTCACACCTTCCGTTTGCAGATTTTGGCATAATAAACGTGCACCATCCGGACCATCAGCCCGATAAATCTCTTCCCCAAATCCCAAGGAAATATATAAATCATACGGTGGACGCCAACCAGAAGCAAATACATCTTCTACCGCTTCCATCTCTGCGGCAAGCAAATGCTTGCAATCTGTTGTACCACGACCGTATACGCAGTCATCCACTAATTCTCCTGAAAAAGGATCATATGTCCACTGCGCTAAATCACCAACCTCCACCACATCTTGATGCGCCATAAGCATAAGCGGTTCTTTTACCGGATTGTCTGCCTTAAAACAAAATTGCAATCCTGCTTCGCCTATTTCCGTCAATCGAAATTCACGATAAATCGTTGGATAAAATTTCTGCAGCCACTGATGCAGTTTGCCAAATTCCCGCCAATCAACTTTATTGCCATATTCATTGGATATGGTAGCGCATTGAATTATTTTTTGAAAATGCGCTGTCATTTTTTTATCTTTCGTAACCTTCATGTCATGCACCTCGAATACTTAGATTGATTTCCTTTTTATTCTACCACGCTGGAACAAGAACACCCGCAAATTCCTTGTCAATATAATCTTTTACTGCCTGTGATTGAAATGCTTTAACAAATTTTTTATAAGCCGGGTTGTCTTTATCTGCTTCGCGGGCAGCGATAATATTAACATACGGACTCGTATTATCTTCTACGGCAATACCATCTTTTTGACTGTTAAGACCGGCAGAAATAGCATAGCCTGCATTAATAACAGAGGCCGCTGTATCATCCAAGGAACGGGGAAGCTGTGCTGCTTCCAATTCAATAATACGAAGATGCTTAGGGTTATCCACAATATCTTGAACGGTTACCTTCGTTGGTTCTTTTCCCTTTGTCAGCGTTATCCATCCTTGTTTCTGCAACAGCAACAACGCCCGTCCACCGTTCGATGGATCATTAGGAATAGCAATCGTCGCTCCATCGGGTATATCTCCAACGGTTTTATATTTATGGGAGTATAACCCTAACGGAGCTAAATAGGTTTGTCCTATACTAACTAAATGTGTACCATTTTTTTCATTAAAAGCATCTAAAAAAGGTTTATGCTGAAAAGAATTTAAGTCAATATCTCCACTGGCCAATGCCTGATCTGGTGTTACATAATCGGAAAAAGTTTTTACATGCACCGTCAAGCCTTCTTTAGCTGCTTCTTTTGTTACCAAGTCCATGATTTGTTCACTGGCACCCGGTGTAACACCAACAGTAATTTCCTTTTTTTCCTGCGAAGCAGAGCTACTTTGATTTCCACATCCTGCAAACAAGCTTGCCGCAGTAAACAGCGCAAGCGCAACAAGTACAATTTTTTTACATCTCATTTTCATCTCTCCTTAATAAAATTAACAAAAAAATCTTCGTCAAAAAAGACGAAGATTAATAACGTAATCGATCATCTTTCGAAATATTTCGCTGGAATTGGCACCTTTCCTTACGGAAGGTTGCCGCAGTGTCATAGGGCCAATCCCTCAACTGCTCTGGATGATATCGTTATGAAATTGTTGTTGCTATTCTAACATGCCGCTCCTTGTGCTGTCAATACAAAATTACCGTCTCTTATTGTACTGCTTTATATACCATAGAAATGATATCGCCATAGCTTACGGTCTTAAAATCATCTGTAACAAAGGTATTAAGTTGTCCTGGTACATTCGGTTCGTGAATCCGATTGGTTAAAAGAATAATGCATAAATTATATTTAGGATCAATGACAATATCCGTTCCCGTCCACCCCGTATGCGCTATAGCCTGAGAACTAGCATAAGAACCAAACTCCCATTCCTGATTTTGTAAACAATTTACATTCCACCCCAATGCAAATCGGGTATTGCGAGGGCGCATGTAGTCATCTATAACGTGAGGACTGCAAAGTGTGTAATTGCCATATCCCCCCTTGTTAAGTATAAGCTGTGCCAAAACAGCCAAATCTTCAGCCCGTGAAAACAAACCCGCATGACCGGATACTCCTTTCATGGAGTACCATGCTTTTTCATCCTGTACCTGTCCCTGTAAAGTGCCTGTACGTATCCCGGGAAAAGTTACCATTCCCCAACGCGTATTGCCACAAGGTTCCGTAGCAGCACAATCTTCTGGCTTAAATCCTTTACACAGCGGATTAAACAATGTATGGGTCAACCCTAATGGCCGATAAATCACATTCTCCGTATATGTATCCAGTCTTTGCTTTGTAATTTTTTCTATTACCGCACAAAGAATCATATAATCCGTGTCACTATACTGTATCTTCGTCCCCGTAGGATAAGAAAGCGGAATAGTATCTAAAAGTTTTAATGTCTTATCTCTATTCAAAGAATAAAAAGCGCCTGCCTGGGGTTTATAAAAACATATTTCCGGAGAAAAACCAGCTGTATGATCCATAAGATCACAAAGGCGGATTTTCTCACGACCATCACTGGTAAACTCAGGTAAATACGTCGATACCAAATCATCAGGACGAACTTTCCCCTCTCCTGTAAGCCTCATAAAAGCAAAAATCGCAGCATATATTTTCGTATTAGAAGCAATATCAAACAGGGTATCCACAGTCATAAGTTGACGCTTTTTTTCGGGGAGCAGTTGTTTTTGATCATACATTTTTGCCCAGCCATATGCTGTTTCTTTTATAATTTTTCCATCTTTTGCCACAAGCAGAACTGCTCCGGGAAATCCTCGTTTAACATCGTTTTCTATCACTGAATCAATACCTTGCAACCGCTTTCCCATACCATTGGAAGAAGGTGGGATTTCTTTGGTTAGAACCGGATAATGCTGCATTGCTTGCGGCGTAATATCCTTCGCAAATGCAGGCATCGTCAACATCATAATAAAAATGATAACTTGAAATAGGTTGCGTCTCACAGCAATGCCTCCTTTCCTACCATATTATATCATGTTAAGTATATACTCATACTAAAGCTTTTTTATTTTCAACAAAAATACAGGTAAAAAAGTGAACTCAATAAGGGATCCCTTTTCCGGAGTCCTTTATTGGGTTCGCTTTTTTGTGTAGGAAGATGTTGCCTACATAATGAATTTTACAAAAATCTTTTATATTTAGAAGAAGAAATTAAAGGTTGACTGCCAGCTATTATTTAGCTTATCTCCATCAATATATTTAATGCGGTCATATGTCAAGGTCCATTGTACATTACGCCATGGTACATAGACAAAATCAGCCCGCCATGCATTGATACCGTCCAGTGCATTTTGCCAATTACCATCCACATCCGTCGTAAGCGGAACCCAACTAAAAGCACCTCGATTCCACAAACCGGCTACACCGCTTGGCAAATGTCGATAGGAAATTCCCCATCCCCAATCTCCTTGTTTAAACGGATTGACCATATTCGTGTATAAGGCCGGCATATAATTTGTTGCCTTGTATTTAGATTGAAGAGCAATAAAATAACCATTTTGTTTGCCAGAGGCATGTCCATAAGCATAATTGCTGGGATTAGCATTATTATGTGCATATTCAAAGGATAGTGCCAATTTTGGTGTAATTTCAATAGCACCGTTAATGACGCGCAAATCCAAATCGTCAACTGTATCAGAATAGCTTT
>JALCNL010000083.1 GCA_022649055.1 Megasphaera sp. | reverse complement strand
GCCCCGTACTGGTATCCGTTGCGATTTGTCCCAAACGGCTGCCAACTGCCGTGGACTCCGGAAGGATAGCGGTACGAAGACGCATCGCCGCCTTGATAAGCCAGCGCCGCCGTCACGGAATACAGCCGTACCCCGTCATAGGTACGATGTCCCTGCAGCGTCGCCAGTTCGGGAGCAAACTCCGTCTCCATAGCTTGCAGCACATCCTGCAAATAGCCGGGCATCGGCTTTTTCTTCGCCGTTTTTTCCGCCTCCTGCACCCACTTGGCCATTTCCATGCGGCTGTACGGTCTGGCACCATTCGGCAGGGAGGAGATATACCCCATGCCGCTTAACTTGTCTACATACGAATAATACACACTGTCCGCCGAAACATTTGCCGTCACAACCGGAGCCGCCGCCATTCCCACTGCCGGCAGCGCCGCCAGACACACACTCATACCAAAACGCAACACCTTATTCATCATACATCGTCTCTCCCATACATCCCAAATCAATGTCTCATATGATAAAAATCTATATAACGACAGTCTTTCCGTCACCGTTCCTGAAAAATAAGCAGAATATCCGTTTCTCTTTCAGGAACAACGGCACTTCGGGCTGCTTTATCCCGCCGATCACAGGTTCGGAATATCGGCGGGCAATACATTTCTCATTTTATGTGTATCTATGCTCGTGCCGGATACTTGTTCTATCGTCGTATTGCTTCCGCCGTTTTCCACTAATTTATAATACTTGCCGTCCGTATCTTCAAAATACGAAGTTCCTCCCAGATATGCCTGCAAGCTGTTGCCGCCGCCCCGTGCGCTCATTCCCACTTTATATTCTTTATTGCCCTTGCCGCCGTCATTTATGAACCAGTATACCCGATAGTCCTTGGTCGGATCATCGGCACCGTCCATCGTCTGATAGATCAATGAGGTCTGATGCCATACATTGCCCTGTGAATCCGTGAAGGTGATTCCCGTATCATAGTCCGTTTTCGGTCCGTTCACAATAGAATGTAAACGGGTAGAGGCCGCACTGTACAACGAGCTGATGTTTTGGCCTATATTTCCCGAGTAATATTCGCTGACTCCCAAGAGTGCGACAAATAGCAGAATGATGCCATATTCAGTTATACCTTGCCCTTTTTTATTTAGTATCTGGTGTAAAAACATGTAAATGAGTTCCTTATATGCACGTAAATAGTTGTTGTAATCAGGTTATTCATCCCACTCCCTATGGATCAGCCGCATATCCGATATCCATACTCCCTGTATGTAAAAGTCGTTATCCTGCTCTTGCGATTCATAAAAATAACAATGGGCATCTTCCTTGTTATGCAGCACAAAAAAAGGACGATGTCTCTTTCCGGATACAATCCATCATCACACCCACAACCGTGACAGCAGATAAATCCTTATTTAAAATATTCGGCACACGTTAACAAACTCCTGCTTCCCCTGCATTGCAAAATGAATAGCAGCAGAAAAAAAGTATACATCTTAACAATTCCTTCACATGTTCTTCATATCTTCTGTATATACCCTTTATATACTAAGGATATATCAAAAAAAAGGAGTGTATATATATGATAATGACACATTATATGGAATTATTGGCGATGAATCAGCCTTGGAACTTGATCTTGTTTATGGTCATCCCCGTCGGAATGGCTGAGGCCCTTGTAGCAACCGAATTTTTTACACTGTATTGGGGAGAAAGCAAAAACAAGTACTGGCGTCTGTGGAATAAATATATCGGTATGATATTAGGAGTATACTTCCTTTTCGTATTCCTTTATTTAGCCATTATTATCGTTCCGTCTCTGACTTGGCGCGGATGGATCGATCAAGTCGCGGTATACGCATACATGCTGGGTGTTATTCCTTTATTTTCCATTACCCTCATGGAATGGGGTCTCCTCGGCTCCGGCCGCAGCGAGCATACCCGTCTTAAAATACATGCCGTACTGTTGATCGCGTTTCTCGTCGTCAGCCATATTGCCATGATCTTCGGCATGGTAAATCCCACTCTTGGCGGCTGGCAGGAACCCTTGCCGGCAGCCTATATGCAGATGGACCATTCCCAGATGAACCATGAAACGAACCGCCCCTAGCAGCATAGCAGAACCGGGAACAGCAAACCACCCTGTCCCCGGTTCTGCGGTACCGAAAAATAAAATGTACGGTACCGCTTGAAGTACCTGGCCCGAACAGTG
The DNA here is from genome assembly GCA_022649055.1 of Megasphaera sp. Lineage (GTDB taxonomy): Bacteria > Bacillota > Negativicutes > Veillonellales > Megasphaeraceae > Megasphaera_A > Megasphaera_A sueciensis. The sequence continues at coordinate 8,144 of JALCNL010000083.1, read as the reverse complement.
TATAGTAAGGAAAAGAGACAGGAGGAATTGCGATGCTGCAAAATTCAATTTTAATCGTAGACGATGATGTCAAATTGGTCCAAGTACTGCGCACCTATTTCGAACGGGAACAATTTGTCGTATATACAGCCTTTGACGGCCGCAGTGCCTTAGACCTGCTGCGACGCTACGAACCGCAGATACTGATCCTTGATCTGATGATGCCGGACATGGACGGCTTCGAAGTCTGCCGCCGTGTCCGGCAGATCAACGATCTTCCTATTTTGTTCTTGACCGCCAAAGATGATGAAACCGATCGGCTCGTAGGCTTGCATATCGGTGCCGATGACTACCTGACAAAACCGTTCAACATCAAAGAACTCGTAGCCCTGGTATATGCGCGTCTGCGCCGCGTCCGCGGCGAAATCGTGCAAGCGACGACGCAATACGTCATCGGCGACCTGCACATCGACAAAGAAAAATATACCGTATACCGCGGTACGGAACCCATCCTGCTCACACCGACGGAATTCAACATGCTGGAAGTGCTCTCGTCTTCCCCGGACCGGGTATACAGTCGGCTGCAGCTCATGGAAAAAGCCCAAGGCGGTTACAGTTTCGAAGGCTATGAGCGAACCATCGACACCCATATCCGCAATCTGCGGAAAAAACTGGAACGGGATCCCGCCCACCCTGAATATATTCTAACGGTATACGGCATCGGATACAAATTTTCCGGAGGCAGCCATGCGTAAATATAACAGCATTGTCTATCGTTTGACAGGAATGTCGTTTATCCTACTTATTTCGACGATCGGAATCCTGCTGTTCCTTGTCAACCTGCAAATGGATCAGCATTTTTCCGAATATCTGCAGTATAACGGCACGACATTGACGCTGCCCTACTCGGCACACGGAACGCCGGAACAGCACTTTATGGCCTCCGTCCATCACTCTCTCATCTGGGTAGGCGCCGCCATCTTGACGATCAGCCTGTTCATCAGCTATTTGACGGCCCGCAGCATTACAAAACCCTTATGCACGCTCAATGAAGCCGCCCAAACGCTGAAAGAAGGCACCTACGGAAAAACTGTGGCTATTACGAGGCAGGATGAAGTCGGCATGCTGGCCGATACGATCAACGCCATGTCCCTGCAGCTGCACCAAAACGACCAGATGCGGCATCACCTTTTTACCAATATCGCTCACGAACTCCGGACGCCTTTGGCTATTATACAAGGGAACCTGGAAGGCATGATCGACGATGTGATACCGGTCAACAAAACCATGCTCCTGTCTATGGAGGAGGAAGTCCTGCGGGTCAATCGTCTGGTACAAGACCTGCGTGATTTATCCTTGGCGGAAATCAACGAATTGGAACTGCACAAAGAAGATACGGACATCAATGCCATGCTATCCCGTGCCGTCAATATGCTGCAGCCCCTGATCGATGAAAAAAATCTCTCCGTGCAGCTGAATCTGCTGAAAAACGGCTGTACCGCCTATATCGACAAAGACCGGATCAATCAGGTACTCTATAATATTATCAGCAATGCGATCCGCTATATTCCGGAAAAAAGCAGTATTTTTATTGTCACGGACCGGATCGAAAAGAAAAAAGTTCCCTATATCAGCATACGGATCACCGATACGGGCCCCGGCATCGCCCCGGAGGATATCCCCTATATCTTTCAATATTTTTACCGCGGCGAAAAATCGCGGAACCGTAAAAGCGGCGGCTCCGGCATCGGGTTGGCACTGGCCCGGCAATTTGTCATGAGCCACGGCGGCACCATCTCGGCAGCCAGCACCCCGGGGAAAGGAACCACCTTTTCCATACTCCTGCCGGCACGGCTTGCCTGATCACATTTTTTACCGACACAAAATATTTTTTAAAATCGCGTAGGAGGTCACCCATTAGTTGCGTGACCGGTCTCTCACAACACCGTACGTATCGTTCGATATACAGTGTTTCAACTGCCTTCGTGCTGTTTGCATAATCGCTCGTATTGACTCGGAAAGTCATATTATCCCGTCAATACGAGCTTTTCGTTTGTGATGGCACGTGTTACTATAGGACGTCCGGTCATTCGCCAGTATCTCAACGTGTCTCTTGCTTATTTTTTGGATAATCATACCCGTTCCATACGCTTTAATTAATTCCAAACGACAAAATACATGAGTCAGCTTTGTGAAACGGATTAAATAAATAATAAAATATGTCCCAATATGTTTACTTTTGTCCCAAATCTGATATACTATGATTAAAGACTTTGCTAGGGGGCCTCTATATGAAAAAGAAGAACATAATTAACTTAATAAAATACTATGCGGAAGAAAATGATGCCGGTTTTAGAAGTGAAGCCTATGAAATTGCTAAAGACTTTGATTCTGCCGGTGATTCCCAGTTAGCTGAATATATTATGGCTTTATTGTCAAACGCAAATACGTTCATTCCTCAAATAAGCGAAAGTCCCTCGGGCTTTTTTGAAAAATTAAGTATTAGTAATGAACCACTTCCATTACCTGAGTCAATGGAAGAAGATATAATTGGCCTGGTAAATGCAGTAGGACGTAATTTGGGAATTAACAAATTTCTATTCCAAGGTGCGCCCGGAACAGGAAAAACTGAAACAGCAAAACAAGTTTCTCGTATTTTGGGACGAGAATTGTATTCCGTAAATTTTTCCACTGTAATTGATAGCAAACTTGGCCAAACGCAAAAAAACATTGATTCGCTTTTTAAGGAGATTAACAGCTTTGCCCACCCGGAAAAAGTGCTTATCATGTTTGATGAAATCGATTCAATTGCAATGGATCGTACTAATTCTAACGATTTACGAGAAATGGGCAGAGCCACTTCTACCATTTTGAAGGGGCTGGATCGATTAGATGATCGCATTGTTTTAATTGCAACAACAAACCTATTTGAACATTTTGATAAAGCCTTAATAAGGCGTTTCGATTCAGTAATAGATTTTAACCGATATCGCAAAGAAGATCTATTGGAAATCGCCGAAATTCTAATGAATACCTTTTTAAACAAGTTTAAATGTGTTGGTAGAAATGTTCGACTTTTTAGAAAAATAATCAGTCTACTAGATCCTGTTCCGTACCCCGGAGATTTAAAGAATATGATTCGTACAGCAATTGCATTTAGTAATCCTAACGATGAATTTGACTATCTAAAACGTCTGTATTATACCGTAAGCGGAGAGCAAACTTCGGATCTAAAAAAGCTTCAGAAACAGGGATTTACAGTAAGAGAAATACAAGTTCTTACAGGTGTTTCAAAAAGTCAAGTATCCAGAGACTTAAAGGAGAATTAAATGAATAATATATTGCAATTAAAAGGCCAATTTCAACAGCAAAGCAACCCAGGCAAAATGGGTCCGCCGAATTTGCCTAAAAATGGTTTTGTTGAATCAACCCATCTGGAGGATTTAAAAAATCAACTGCAACGAATACTGCGGTTTTGGCAGGAAAATACATTGATAAAAGGCGCTCTTGTGAGTGTACATTATAAACACGTTGTTGCAAAAAGCAACAGAATCCAGGGCCTATTATGTAAAGGTTCTTCGAATCCAAACGATTCCATAAGAGGATCAAAATTTGATGGCGAAAAACCGATAAAACATGTCTTTACGCATTATGTGATGCTAGATGTCTTGCAAGAGTCTATCATTCGATTGGATGTCTGTATTACCGTCGTTAAAAATGAATATGCCGGGAAAATAACCCAAAAAGATATCGAAGCACTCAACAACAAGCGAAAAACCTATAGAAATACAAAACTTGCGAAGACCAATTTTTTAAAGGTGATTAAAGATGCTTATTACGTCCAAAGGTTCGATGTGGATCAGGATGCCGAAGGCGTGGAAGATCGCTCAATCATAACCATTTACAAAACAAATGTTTCGACTAAAGATCTGCTTAGCAAATTGGGAATTGACATGATCAATGCAAAAGTTATTGATGATACTACCATCCGTTTAGAACCGGATGAAATTAAGCTATTGAAAGAAAATGCTCCCTATTTAATTGCAATGAAAGTTCGCGATTTAAGGGAAGTAACCCCAGAAGAAGCACTTGGTAGTAATACAAAGATCGTAAATATTCCAGCGCCCCGGCAAGAACCAACAGTTGGCGTCATTGATACACCGTTCGATAAAAAAGTGTATTTCGGAGAATGGGTTACTTACGTTTCCATGATAGATGAAGGTATTGAAATCGAACCTCGAGACTATAATCATGGAACAGAGGTAACGTCTATTATTGTTGATGGACCAACTATTAATCCTGAATTAGATGATGGTTGTGGTAGGTTCAAAGTCAAACACTTTGGTGCCGCAAAAGCAGGGCGTTTTAGTTCATTCAGTATTTTGAAAGCAATTCGCCATATTGTTGCTAAAAACCAAGATATCAAGGTATGGAATTTATCACTTGGTTCTGATATGCCAATTAATAGAAACTTTATATCTCCCGAAGCTGCGGAGCTCGATAAAATCCAAAGTGATTACGATATTATTTTTATTATTGCGGGCACTAATAAAAGAGAAGCGTCATCTGAAGAAATGCCAATTGGTGCTCCTGCGGATTCTTTGAACGCTGTTGTGGTTAATGCAGTAGATTTGAATAATAAACCCGTATCCTATCATAGAGTCGGCCCTGTCCTTTCTTTCTTCCATAAGCCAGATATTAGTTATTATGGCGGAGATATAGGGCAGCCAATGAAAGTTTGCACTCCGTGTGGTGAGGGATTCGTCATGGGAACTTCATTTTCAGCACCATGGATTTCACGAAAAATGGCATACTTGATTTATACTATGGGCTTTACCAGAGAGGTTGCAAAAGCTTTGCTTATCGATGCGGCTGCTGGATGGAATAGAATGGACATGGACACGGTATCTCATTCTGTTGGGTATGGTGTTGTCCCACAACGAATTGAAAATATCCTCCAAACTCCAAGTGATGAAATCAGATTTATCATGACCGGATCATGTGATTCTTACGAAACATATACCTACAATATTCCTATTCCGATTTATAACAACAAACAACCGTTTTTCGCTAGAGCAACCCTTTGTTATTTTCCTAAGTGCTCTAGAAACCAAGGCGTTGATTATACCAGTACAGAAATAGATGTTCACTTTGGACGCGTGAAAGAAGATAATGGCAGGGCAACAATCAAATCGATAAATGCAAACAAGCAAGGTGATATGGGTTTTAATCCACTCCTTGAAGAGGAAGCGCGAAAACTATATCGCAAATGGGACAATATAAAGCTCATTAGTGATGTCATTACAGACCGCTCAAAACCCCGAAAAGTATATGGTGTAGGTGCATGGGGCCTTAGTATCAAGGTAAAAGAAAGACTACGTACCAGAAATGGTAGGGGATTACCATTTGGCGTTGTTGTTACGCTAAAAGAAATGTCTGGTGAAAATCGAATAGATGATTTCATCAAACTTTGCATGGTTCGTGGTTGGATGGTTAACCAGATTGACATAAACAATAGATTCGATGTCTATAACAAGTCTCAGGAAGATCTTTCTTTAAAATGATTTTATTATCTCAGCACTCCCTACACGTTAAGCGGTCTCGGCTGCAAAGAGAAGTCATGAAAAGAAAGGCATCAAGATTTCCCCTCTACAGACAAAAGCATTTTGATGTAATACTCATGTCGTGTAGCAACTACATAGCAACACATTGATAGGTTTAAGTGCAATATGATATTCGTCGCTGGAAAGATATAAATCAACTTGCCCTATCTAATGTTAATCATCCGAAAAATTTTACATATGATACCAACTATCTTGAGTAAAAGTCTTCTGGACTGTTCGGTAAAAAGCACCCCGTTATTACGTTGCCTGAGGATTTATTGCTCTACGCATCGCAATAGCGGGGTGTTCTGTTTAATGAATTATATACCTTGCAAAGCAAGTGACTATGAAATGAAGAATCTTTGTTGTCTAAAATAGTTTCTACATAATCAGATGCTGCAATGTTGAGTAACTGATTACAACCGTCGGACGTATCATAATCCAATTCGTCCGATGTATTTGCTGTTATATAGGGATCGAGTGAATCTTCGTTTCATCCCTCCCGATCATTTCACCATTATCTTGGACTCTTATGTAAAGGTTTCCACCCTCGCAGTTTGCAAAGACTATCATCTCTTTTTTATATCATCTACACGGATAGCTTATCGTCCGGGAAACATTCCGTCAACACGATCACATAGCGGCAGCGGATATAGACGCTCCGTTTCGGACACGGACATCACAATATACATGTCTTGCTGCCATTCCGGCAGGTTCCCAAGGCCGCCGCAAAGAAAACACCACCGTTTCCTTCCCGCGTACCCCTTCTTTAGCCTGTAAAATAAATACGGTCCGCACCGGTCCTCCTGTAAGTCCGTTCGCATGCAGCACCGGTGCCTCCGTGTGATATTTCACCTCCAGCAGCTGCAATGCCGTATTATCGATAACCCAGTCATACCCCGTTCCGCCGGCAGCCAACAGTTCTACCCGCAGACACTCTCCCGGCGTTATAGCGACTCCGACCGTCGTCGTATTCCTATCATCGATGCGGACAGTCACGCCTACGGGAAGCTCCCGATACGCCATCCCCTCGGCAACCGCCGTTGTCGGTGCCGCCACCCACATCACGATTCCGAAAATGCTGATCATCAATCCCCATTGAATCCGTTTCCACATACGCATACCCTATTGCCTCCTCCCTACCACTCCGCTTCTGCAAGCGGACTCGACAGCGCACCGCTTGTATCCGGCCGATCTATCCGGTTCCTGTTCCGGCGAAGGACGGCCACGCTTCCTTATACTAAAAATAATTCGGCGCCGCCAGTCCATTTCCTGCAAGCCAAAACAAATGCTCCTCTATAAGAACGACGGGCTAACGCCTGCAGCACCGGTATGAAACACTGCCGTTTTTGTCTTTTCCTCAAAGAAGCAAAGGATATATCTTATTTATTGATAAAAAGATAACAAATTATAGCATAATCTTGTGACGCAAGTAGATAAAAATGTGTTATAAATTAACCTATTTTATAGTAAAACGCAACAAAGACAATAATCATCGTCCTTGTTGCGTTTTTTAAAAGACATTACAATAAATACATAGGAGCTATTACCATCACTCATAGCAACAAGAAAGGAGTTTACCCCACATGGAGTTTACTACAACGTCAGATATCATGCAAAAAACCTCTCGCATCATCATGGAAAGCGTCCCGGGAAAACAAATCACACTGGCTCATGTCATTGCCAGTCCCGATCCTATATTATACCGCAAGCTGGGATTAGACCCAAACATCGATTACCATAATGCAGCGATCGGCATCTTATGCCAGACTCCCTATGAAACCGCTATCATCACCGCCGATATCGCACTGAAATCCGCTGCAATTACCCTGGGATTTGTAGACCGTTTCAGCGGAACCCTGGTCGTGACCGGCTCTATTTCCGATGTCACCATTGCCTGGGAAAAAGTACTGGAGTATGCTTCCCATGTTCTCTGCTTCGAAGTTTGTCCCATCACCAAAGCATAAAAAAAATCTTCCCGTCAATAAGAAAGGAGGTTCCGAATGAAAAAAATCATGCTGGTAGGACGTACCGGAGCCGGCAAGACTACATTAACGCAAGCACTAAAAGGTTCCCGAATTACCTATCATAAAACCCAATACATAACACACGAAGATGTAGTCATTGACACCCCCGGCGAATACTGTGAAAATACAGCACTGGGCCGGGCCCTTATCGTCTATTCACATGAAGCGGATATCGTCGGTCTATTGGTAAACGCGGCAGAAGCCTATACCCTCTATAGTCCGAATATCGTCTCTCTTGCCACACGCGAAGTAATCGGCATTGTCACGCATATCCACGATACCTATGCCAACCTGCCGCAGGTTTCTCTATGGCTTGAGCTCACGGGATGCAAAAAGATTTTTTATGTAGATTCCATCACCGGGGAAGGAATTCCGGAACTGCTTGAGTACCTGAAAGAAGAAAATGATAAACTTCCCTGGGATGAAAAATATGCAAAGGAAATAGCAGAAGCAAAGCAGGCAGCACCCTATAAATAATAAGGCAGTTAATTTAAAGGAGGTATTCAAATGTTTTTGTACATATGTGAATTTGTAG
>JALCNL010000082.1 GCA_022649055.1 Megasphaera sp. | reverse complement strand
GGGACATTAACTATCGGTTGTGCTAGTATTTATGCAAAGTATAAACTAGGTAATATACTAAACGATTTTTGTCACGATTACCCTGTTGTCAATGTCCGTCTGCATACCGATCTAAGCCAAAATATTTATGATAAACTTTGCAACGGTACCATTCAAATGGGAATTATCCGCGGAGACTACCCTTGGTCTGGGCCTAAATTTTTATTGCGCAGAGATCCCTACTGTATCATGAATGCCACTCCTATTGATTTGAAAAGACTACCGCAAATTTCTATGATTTATCGCCAGGCAGACCGGCCTCTACAATCGTCGCTTCATGATTGGTGGACCAGCAACTTTACCCAATTACCCCATACTCGTATCGAGGTCAATAGCCTTGATTTATGTATGCAAATGGTCTGCAGCGGATTAGGCTATACCCTTCTGGCCCCTTCTGGAGCCATCCCAACGCTTTGGAGCAAAAATTTATATGATAGAAATAACCAGCCGCTCATACGGTATACTTGGTTGTATCTCAATGAACAATGTAAAGATAACAACGTTGTAAAAACATTTTGCAATTATCTGCTTGATAGAGAAAAAAAAGAAAACATATAACTGTTTTCTTTATATTTTTATATATTTGATTACGTATAATCAGCATTTTTTGCTTTATCCTATAGGTAATGATAAAATAAAGATATTCGGGAGGATTTTTAATATGGATAATGAAATGAAACTAGCCGTACTAATTGATGCAGAAAACATATCTGGAGCTTACATTGATATAATTTTATCAGAAGCTAACGGTATTGGCGACGTAATTTACAAACGAATCTACGGCAATTGGACAACATCACAGATGGCTTCATGGAAAAATACAATTCTGGATAACGCTATTCAACCCATACAGCAATACAGTAATACGACAAAGAAGAATTCTTCCGATTCGGCACTCATTATTGATGCCATGGATTTATTGTATCAAAACAATTTGGATGGATTTTGCATTGTTTCCTCAGACAGTGATTTTACCCGTTTAGCATCTCGTCTGAGAGAATCGCAAAAATATGTAATCGGCATGGGAGAAAGTAAAACTCCTCGCTCCTTTATTTCTGCCTGCAATAAATTTCTTTATTTGGATGTGTTACTCACACAAGTACAAGAAACTACGGAGGAAGAAGAACACATCACAGCAACTCCAAAAACAGGTATGTCACATATGGATAAATCTTCACTGTCTCATACGGATGATATCATAAATGAAGCTTCCCCAGACACGACTTCTGGCAAAGATATCAAAACCATAAAACAAGCATTAATAAAATTGACAGAAGAGAATTCTGATGATAATGGCTGGATTTTTTCCGGTACTTTAGGAAATTTGCTCAATAAGCAGTTTTCTGATTTTGATGTTCGTAATTTCGGGTATAAAAAATTCGTTCCTTTTATCGAGTCGTTAAAAATGTTTGAAGTCAACACAATTACCGATACAAAAAATGAAACGGTCAAACATAATTATTTTAAACTCAAACCACTGACGCGGCAACGTACACACACAACCCACCGTCGCAGCAGTCGAAATAAATAACATTATAGTTGCCTGCCGGATAGAATTTTCTCTATCCGGTTTTGCATATCCGTCATTCTTATTGTAAAATATAATTAAATCTTAGTCTCACGAAAGGAATATACCATTATGGTTAGTAATGCGGTCAGAGAAACGTTAGACACCCTGAATAATTTAAAACCCAATACAACTATTGCTTTGTCGGTTGACTTAGCCAACGAAAATCTCAACAGCATTTGCTGTATCGCTGCCGCCTGGATCAGCGGCGGTAATGTCCGCGGCATTTATTACTATGCCAAACCGCCCACAGACAATTTCAGTGCTTCCCGTAAAGTAACTGCAGCAATGGTTCAAGACAGTGATACCTTTGATGTAGTATGGGATCGTGATATTCGTCCTTTACTTAGAAATCCTACGTTATCAGCATACAAAGCAGAACCTTTATTTATGACTATAAAAGCCAGTTATGAACATTCGGGAAAGTCTTTTGCCGATTGTGATTTTTTTATTCGCGATTTATCTATTTTATCACGTACCTATTTGCCAAATCTGGGAAATGATTCTTTATTATCAATTACTCATAAAATGGATATTAACGTGGATTTGGACAGCTGTCTGAGTCGTGCTATGGCCTGTGTTTGTGCAGTTGACTGGATTCAGTCAGCATATCCAGTCAATGATTACGGTATACCATTAGCAATGATAATGGGTTTGACATTAGATGCAAATACTAAGAAAACACATCGTGGCTTTTATTTAGAAAAAAATCCATCTCAAGCGACCCGAAATCCGTATATTTTCCGAAACCCCTATATAGGTCTTGGCGTTTTCCTGATTGTTTCTGCTATCAGTATGGGATATTATATGTTCATGCAAAATGAATTAATCAATACGACGCCATCAAGTATCGTTGAACAAGCTTCTCCCCCTGTATATGACACCAACAAAACATACTATATGGAAAGCGGAACATATATCATTCTTGATGAAAAAGACTTAAATAGTATACATAGCACATCTAAAGAAAAAGTACAAGATATATTGCGCACGATGGTAAAAGAGGGAAAAGTTATCATCTTTTCGGCCCGCACTGCCGTTAAAGTTACCGGAAAACCATTAGACAACGGATTTGTTCCTGTTACCATTGCCGATGGGAGCAGTACAAGAGCCAGTGGCTATGCCCCATTCCAAATGATTGAAACAAAATAAATGAGTATTAAAATAAGAGGAGGTATCATGTCCCCCTCTTATTTTAATACTCATTTATTCTTTCCAATATACATCATATTTCTTAAGCAGCAATATCGGTTTATACGAAAGTTTTGCTTTACGCAAATTTTCCAGTCCCAAATCTTCTTCTCTGTTGATATACACCAAATCTTTGTATTTTTCTAACAAAAATCGCACAAATTCCCGGTTAATCATCGTGTAGCTGCCATCATATACTGTTTCTGCTTTTTCAAAACGCACATCAAATCCCTGTCGTCCTACTTTTTCGCCCATGGTAAAAGCTACCGGCTGATTCCCAACAAATAAAATACCTCCGTCCAGATGTAATTCATCATAAGCTGCAAACGATTTCTTAATAGCTTCCGGTTCAGCAGTCTGTTCGCTCGTCGTTACTGTCTGACGAGTTGTTTCCCACTGTTCTAGCAAGGATAAACAATCCTGAACATGGTCGGCCGTCAATATTTCAAATCTCCAATCCGGATATCGCTTCATAAATTGATTACAATGATTGCGTTTACCGTGAAGTTTATTACCTGCTAATTGAGCCAACGCTTGTGCTTCATAAATATAATCTGCTGTATCTCTTGTCTCGGAAATAGAAAACCGGTCGGGAAATATCTGCTTCAATTGTTCAACTTGTTGTTCTGTAACCCCCCGCATGACAAAAGAAATTCCTGTTCTTTTTGCAGATTGCCACATCGCTAAAATGGCTCCCTGCAAATTGCCGCTTCCCATCGGATAGCCAAATGTAATTTCCTTTTCTGACGTATATCTGGAAATGAGACGACTGCCCATTTTAGCAATTTCTAATCCATAAAAATTCCCCCATAAATACAACGTTCCAAAACAACCAACAGAGCTCAGACTGTCTTCTGCCTTTAATAAAGTATCTATCCATTCTTTATCAAATAATTGAAGTTTACGAAAATGCAATTGCAATTTCGGATCACACGTAAACGCTGTATCGTAGTCTGCCGTACGCTGCTGACGCAAAGCATTTGAAAACATAATAACTCCTCCTATCAATCTCTTGACTTTCCTTATTTTGTACATTATTATTGTATCTAGAATAATAAATAATTCAAGTACGCACATTTAAGTATGATACTTACCAGGAGGAAAGTGTAAAATGAATAAAAATTGCATATCCCAAGAAAATTGGGGCAATACAGGATTTAGTTATACTTTATCATTAATCAGCGGCAAGTATAAAATGTCTATTTTATATACATTAGCGGAGTTTGGCGTTGTTCGCTTTAATGAAATGAAAAAATATATTGGTGTCATTTCTTATAAGACTCTCAGTTCTACGCTTAAGGATTTAGAAGCTGACAAATTAGTAAACCGCAAAGAATATCCTCAAATCCCACCAAAAGTTGAATATTCACTTACAGAACGAGGTAAAACATTGATTCCTATTTTAGAAACACTCTGTAAGTGGGGTACAAAAAACAGATTGCCAAAATAATAAAAAGCTGTTCAAAAGAATGTATCTCTTTAACTTTTGAACAGCTTTTCTTATTTTTCTGCAAACTGCAGCAACATGATACGATAACAGTAATTATCCGCCGCTTCCTATTGATTTTCCTATATTATTTAAATTCTCTATTATACATATCACTTTTTCCTAAAAAATCTTCAATCGTATCAAACCCTAACTGTTTTAATAATTCAATAACATATGGATTTTCCATAGGTGTAGAATACTTGGCAGCTGCGCCATATGATTGTACATGACTTTTCCCTTTTTCTTTATCGATAATTGCCCGTGGTCCGCCAACACAACCACCAACGCAACCCATACCTTCAAAAAAATTCCCTTCGCGGTGTCCTTCCAAGATATCGTTTATTAACGCTTTACATCCAGGAACGCCATCTGCTTTTCGCGTATGAATCGAAATAGTTCGATTGGGATTCAATTTTTCTACTGTTTTTTGCACCGCTTCACTAACGCCACCGGCATATGCATAAATAATACCCGCACGAGAAGCATGCTGACGGTCATCTTCTGCCAAAGAGGCAAGATCAATATCAGAAGCTTCCAACAAATCCCTTAACTCTTGATATGTCAGAACATAATCAATTGCATCAGCAATATCCGGTTCACGCCGTTCAGCCTTTTTTGCCAGACAAGGTCCGATAAAAACAGTCTTAGCCTGAGGGTGAAGCGCTTTTATCGTGCGTCCGCCGGCAATCATCGGTGATACGGCTCCGGGAACATTAGGAAGTAATTGATGATAGAGTTTTTTTATCATAGCAATCCACATAGGACAGCAGCAACTTGTAAGCTGAAAGTCTGCTTCACTATTAATATTTTTGTCAAACTCCAATGCCTCTTTTAAGGTCAATATATCTGCAAAAATGGCGACTTCAATCATACCTGCAAATCCTAACTGTTTCAAAGCCGTACGCAGTTTTCCTGAAGTAATGTCATCACCAAACTGTCCTGAAAAAGCCGGTGCTATCAATGCATATACCGGACCTTGATACGTATGCAGCGTTTCCACTACCGGCATAATATCCTTACTGGGCGTAAGATTATGAAGTTTACATTCATCAATACACGCCTGGCATCCTACACATTGTTTATCATCAATAGAAATTCCTTCTTGGGAATCAGATGTAATAGCTCCAAACTCACAAACTGACATGCACGAACTCTTTCCGTTTTTAGCGCAGTCACAAGGTGCCGTCCTCCATACTAAAGGATGGGCTTCCGGATGAAGAAGACAATCCAACTGATCCTTATCTGCATCTTCTGGAGCAGTATAATCATTATCAGTTACAGCATTTTTCAACATTTTTTTGTATAACTCATCTAACGAACTCATATAATTCCTTCCTTTCCATCGCACACGATCCGCGAATTCCAGACCTTCAACACTATCTACATATTACGATAATGCTGCATAAATAGAGTAAAAACAGGCAATATACAATAAAGCAAATACCAGCCTGCGAAAAATAACAATAGGAACATACGGAAAAATAATATGCCCCAACCCCAGTCCCATAAATAATCCCGGCAAAAGATACAATACTTGTTGTCCTGCATAGAAAAAATCAGTTCCGCTCAAATAAAAAGCTAAACATGAAAATATATTTCCAAAGAAAAAATATAAAATAGATGTTCCCCTCATCATTTTAGGCGACATATTCATATGTGTTGTATATAATATGAGAGGTATCCCACCCATTCCCGTCGTCGTATAAAAGAATCCGGATAATACACCTGTGATAAGTGATTTTTTTTTAGTTTTCTGGAAATGCAATCGTAGCCAATGAGAAATGACCAAAAATGCCAAGATAGCTACGCTGATCAAAATTTTCAGCATAGTGTTGGAAAAACTATGATAAAAAAACAATCCTATCGGTAAGCCTGCAACAGCTCCCAGAACCAGATATCGTACCAGTTTAACATCCGCGTCTTTGTATACTAATCCCGTTTGCAGCGTATTAGAACAGATAGCAGTAATAAGCGTAATAAGTATCGTCTCCTTTGCCGAAAAAAAGAGCATTAACATAGGCGCTGCTAGTATAACCAATCCAAAGCCAGTAATAGCCTGCACGAAAGCCGCAAAAAAAACGACGAATAAAGGTTGTAAATTTTCCGGTTGCAGTAAAGCTGTTACATATTCCATTCTAATTCCATCCTTATCTTACCTTAATTATATTGTGCTTTCAGTATATTATAACATAACGGCTATGTCTATTAAGTAATATAGAAAAATTCAGAGCAAATAGAAACTTTGTCTTCTCTCACTGCTGACAACGATTCCATCATGCCATTACGGTGTGTAACAAGACTATCATGGCCACAAGACAGATGATTAATCCATATACTCCCATAGTAAAGTATTTTTTACGTCTTTGAAATTCACTATATTCCATATTATTAACGATGGCAAAACAATGCTGGCACATAATCTTTTGCTCTCCCGTTTTTTTATTTTTTTGATATAACGGTTTTTGATTTTTTGGAATTTTTTTACCGCAAAATTCACAAACCTGTCTTTCATCCATTATAGTTCCTCCCCACAATACTTTTATATTTTTCTATATTTTACCATACATTACAACAAAACTTAAAATTAACCTTTACTCAGATTTCAAGTAAAGGTTAAAAATATTTATATTCTATACAGAATTAATTCTACGTATTAGACCGACGCCAAATTTTTTGCTGTTCTGCCGCTTTGATTAAGTCTTCACGAAAATCAGGATGTGCTATATTAATAATCGCCTCTGCACGCTGCCATGTTGTTAATCCGGAAAGATTGGCAATGCCATATTCAGTAACCATATAGGGTGCCTGTGTCCTGGGCGTTGTAATGATATCCCCTTGTGTAAATTTAGGCAAAATACGAGAATGTTTAATTCCTTTTTTATCTGTAAAAGTAGATGCCATCGCCAAAAAGGCCATTCCATGTTCTGCCTGATATGCTCCCGTAACAAAATCCAACTGTCCGCCAGTACCACTAATTTGCCGCGTACCTGCTGATTCCGAACAAACTTGGCCATATAGATCTATTGCAATACAGCTATTAATCGACACAAAATCAGAAAACCGTGAAATAGTATATGGGTTATTGACATAACTCATGGGTGCAGAAATAATATCTTGATTATGATCCAGAAAATCATACAATTCCCGCGAACCATTGCAAATAGAAAAGACACCCTTTCCTTTCTGCAACTCCTTTTTTTTATTAGTAATTTTTCCAGATTTATATAAAGTAAGATATCCGTCACTCATCAATTCCGTATGCATTCCTATATCTTTTAGATCGGATGCGGCAATGAGGATTCCCAAAGCATTGGGCATCCCGCCAATTCCCAATTGCAGCGTAATTCCATCATGTAAATATGGAAAAATTCGATTGGCGATTTGTTCATCTATAGCCGTTGCACTGGGACTGCTGACCGTGGGGATTTCTGCATGACCTTCCACTACTGCGTCCACATCAGAAATATGGATATGATCTGCCTCCATGCCATAGATATACGGCATATGAGTATTCACCTCAAGAATAACCGTATCCGCCGCTTCCAAAATAGCTTGCTGACAACAATTGGTTAACCCAAAGTTAAAATTACCATGCCTATCCATAGGAGTTACAGAAACCATCGCCACATTGACCGGAGCAAAGCCTTTTTGGTAATACGATCCGCAATCCCGAAAAAGCATCGGTATATGGTATGCCCGTCCTTGATCGATATATTTCCGGTCAATCGCCGAACAATGCCAAGCATTGTAAGTAAACGCTACACCCTGGGGATCCTGTTCAACGGTCTGTACCGACCGCATACTGATGGCATTCCGAATTTTCACGTCTTTTAATTCAGTATGACGGGCAGCCAGCGCTGTATCTAGGGCCGTCGGAAAAGAACAGGTCTGGCTATAATCAACCCAATCGCCATTTTTTACCATCTGCACCGCTTCCGTCGGGGTCCGAAGTTTTTGTTGATATTCTTCTAAAACGTTCATATCTGCTTCTCCTAAACCAATAATTCCCAAACTGCAAATACTAAAATAATGTCAAACGTTGTCCTATCAGATCTATTTGGGCACATCGTCCCTAGATACGAACCGATATTAAGTAACATGTATCATTTCACATGTTACTTTAACGCCGGATCTGATATCCCATTATCAGCAAAAGCTTTCGCTCTGTCAATACAAGTACCACACACGCCACAAGGTTTCTCACCGCCTTCATAACAGCTCCATGTCAATTCGTATGGTGCATGAAGGCGAAGTCCCGTGCGAACAACTTCTGTTTTTGTAAAATTAAGCAGCGGTGCCTTTAAACAACAAGTGTGACCTGAGCCCTCATAAATAGCAGCATTCATAGCCGTTTCAAACGCAGGAGTACAATCCGGATAAGCCCGTCCTGCTGCGTCATCCGCGTGTGCACCATAATAAATAACCTCCGCACCAACACTGATAGCTATCGCTGCCGCATAGGATAGAAATAACCCGTTGCGAAAAGGAACATATGTATCTACCGTACCGGTCCCACCCAATTCTTTAAGCTGTTCTGCATAAGATTCATGCTTAATTTTCTTATGACTTTGCTGCAATAACGGACAATCACTTAACGAAAACGCTTGTGACAAATCAATCTCCTGAAGTTGTACATCATAATAATATGCCACTTTGCGAGATGCTTCTATTTCTTTAACATGTTTTTGATTATAATATGCTGTCAATGCCAATACTTCATTCTTCGTATATTTTTCTACCGCCAGCGCCAAACATGTCGTCGAATCAATTCCTCCGCTTAACAGTACAACTACTTTCATTTTCGTTCCCCCCTATTGAAAACATCTTACTAAGAATTATACTTCATTTTTTATTATGCAGCTACTAGCAATGAAAATTTTTCTAAACACTCCAACAGAAGCGGGATGCAGGCTAGTATGCCCACATCCCGCTTCTGTTGGAGTGTTTAGAGGTATAAAAGGTTATTTCTATAGTATACTTCCGTTAATTTTAAGATTGTTAATTTTTTATTTATCCAGATAATTATTATTTCTATGAGGTTCTGCACAGAAGACATCATGAATTAAATATTTTCATACAGATTATTTAGGATACTCTTGTTTCATCCTATCTTGCTTCTTAGATAATTCTGTTACGTCGCATCGTTTTTGTATCGTTATCATAATTCAGTCCACCTTTTTCATAAAATATACATACGCATTTTCTAATTATAATCACGTCGTCATTGTATTTATGGGTATTTTTATATGTATTTGGTATACCAAATACATATAAAAATACCTTTTTGCTCAATGCAAACCTATCACATATTAATACAAATGTCAACAAAAAAACATGTGTAGGTTTACCACAGATATGTTACAAAAACAGAAAACAGGTGTTACTCCCTCTACTATAAAGATTGTACGAATCACTAGTTTATTTATTGATTACAATGGCAGCACTATGATAGCACCCCCAGCATCGTTACAGCCTCGATTCAGACGTCCTCACCATCATCCCAATCAACACACTACTCCTCAAGAGATAACATTAATTTAGCATATACGGCAACGAAATCCGCATGCCGGGCTCGTAGTCTTTTGGATCAAACGGAGAAAACAAGGCTATACACGATCCATCACTGCTTTATATCGTTGTTTGCGGCGTATGGAGCTAAAGCGGAAATCCCAAACCATATCACCCTGCGCTGTTTCCTAGAGAAAAAGTGCAAAAAGCCTTTATTCTTCCATGGTGTTTCTCCAACATTTAGTACAAAAGATTACGTTCCTATTTGTAAAATCCAAACGGATAACAGGCTTGAATTCACGAACTGGTTTGGCTAAAGTAAAACGAAAAAATTAACCCTCTTTGAATGACAGATAGCAGCGTATCACATTATCCATCAAAAAATACGTCCCTATACTCCGAAGCATAACGAGTATTTCTATGCCGATCATCGAGTCCACTCCTTGGAAGATTTCAAAAAGCAGTTGGCTATATGGTGTAGAAAATACAACAATTTTCCGATGCACCTTCTGTCTTGGAAATCTCTCAATGAAACGCTTCGCTCTTTTCTTTCTACTATGTAACTTATGTTTGACAAACCTACACAACAAAAAGCATGTAAAATTTCGTATACACAAAATTTACATACTTCTTTTAATATGCCATTCTCACAAAAGTTTTCCCTGACTTTTCAATATGATTTTTCGCCGCATCATGTGCACCTTGTGCATCATGAAGTCTAAGTTTTTGGATAATATCCGCATGTTCTTCAAAAACT
>JALCNL010000081.1 GCA_022649055.1 Megasphaera sp. | reverse complement strand
CATCCTCCTGCGCTTTGATTCGATCATTCTCCGCTTGACGCATTTGTTCCCGTATTCGTGATTCCAATGGAATATCCGGAAAGGCACGAACATCGACATAGACTTCAAAAAGTCGATTCCACGGCAACGTAACTTGAATCGTCCGTGGATCAACACCAAGATAATCTTTTGCATATCGCTGCAATTGTTCTTTGGTGCGGCTCTGCAATTCTGCATTGATCGTAGAAAAGTATTGAGGCTCTTCATTTTTTTTGATTTTTTCCTGCATGCGTGTAATATAATCACGGACATTCGCTTGATATGCCCAATTATCAAGATATTGGGTTGTCAACATACGCTGGTGTGCATCAGCCGTCATATATTTAGATAAAATTCCCTGTGAAACTCCGTATCCCACAGAATTACTAGCCGTATTCCAACCATTATAGGCAGCTAAACTATACATAATTTTATCCATATATAACCCATAAACCAATGTATTATCTGATCCATTAGAAAAAGCCATATCAACTATACTCACCGGGATACCCGCCTGTATTGCTTTTTCGATTTGTCCCAGAAATACCTTCGTAGAATCAAGCATAATCGGAAAGTTTTCAAAATTAGCTGACTCTGAAGTCTGCGTTGTCAACGGCGTATTAACTGCCAGCAGTAAATCAGGACGTTCTTTATCGGTAATAACTCCGCCTACAGCTTCAATGTGCGCTTTAATTGTCTTGCCAATTTCCTGCCCGTCATAACTTGGAACGGTCCTGGCACCCCCGCCAAGAGGATAAATAACGGTAATTTTAGGATGATAATTGTTAAAATCATTACTTGCTCGCGTGATAAGCAGCAATCCAAGCTGATCAGCCCCCGGAAAAGATCCATATACGTTATTAGAAACTCCCTTGCTTTCCGTTTCAAGGTATTTTGCTTCCAAAGCGGATTGTGTATGAGTAGAATTATCATCATGACCCAGACAAAAATATGTAAAAATGCCTTTTTTGGCACACTGAATCAGTATATGATTTACCATCATATTTTTACGACGCCGATTGTACCAATCCTGCAGATATTCCATGGGTACACGTTGTACAATATTGAACCAGTCTGTTCGTTCCTGCGGGTTCAGCCCTTCTTCGTCCATTTTTGACTGCAGTGCCGATAATTCATAAATATCATTTCCATACGTCAAATAATAATCAGGTTCTACCCCCTGTCCACCGGCCCAAGGGCTGCGCATAACAGTACTAAAAGCATAGATAGGAATATGGCTGTGATTATTTTTAATTTTTTCAATTTCATTTATCCGCCTGACTAACGTTGCCATATCCATATTATGCTTACGGGAATCTACCAATCCCCCATAAACAAGAGAATCTACAGAAAGCACCATAGCATCGGCTTCCCCGGCATGAGCATCAACCCACTGCAAAAGCTGTTCCGGAGATCCCTTAAAATTACTGCCCGACAAATATTTCTGCGGCGGTGTAATAATTGTATATCCGGCATCCTGTGCTGTGCTGACGGTATATGCAAGATCAACGGGTCGGTTATCCTGCGGCACATATAAAATGGTTTTTGCTAATGCCGCTGGTCCAGTACACAATATCATTGCAAATACAGCAAAACGTATTACTTTATGTAGCAATTTCAACTAAATCACCTCAAACTAAAATATTGTATTAATTATAGCAAAAACCAATGACAATTACAAAATATCATCTCTTCGTTTACGGCGGACACGAGGAAGATTCCAATGAAAATGAATAGCTAAAACACGTAATATTAACGTGATGCTAAATCCTATAATGCAAGATATTTCAGCAGGAATTCCCAGTATAATAAACGTAATATACAACATGCATGAACCGATCAAAGAGGCCGAGGCATAAATATCCTGTAAAAAAATAATCGGCACTTGTCCTGCCAAGACATCACGAATAACTCCGCCGCCAATAGCGGTAACAACGCCAAGAGTAACAGCTAAAACCCACATATTGGGATAATAACTACACCCCAGCATCGTCCCCGTAACAGTAAAAGACCCCAGTCCTATGGCATCGGACATTAAATATACATTTTTGAAGCGGTCCATCAAGTCACGCCGCATAGTAATATATCGAATAATGGCACACGTTACGGCAATCGTTATAATAACAATCCATAAATACAAATCATCTCGCAGCGCTGCCGGAGGAATATTGCCAATAATAATATCACGAAGTATGCCGCCGCCAACTGCAGTTGCTGCTGCAAGAACAAATACGCCAAAAATATCCATTCTTCTCGATACGGCAACCATTGTCCCCGATAAAGCAAATGCCGTCGTTCCTAATATATCAAATAATTGCCACCATAATGATTGCATTACCATCCACCATCCTGTAAAATTATACTATCAGTATGTATCATATCATAAAATGCCCATAATAACCAACCTTTCTGGTTATCAATATGTGCGTTATATAAAGGAGAAAATCATGACGAAGGATGAGTTCTACATGGGAAAAGCATTACGTGAAGCAAAAATCGCCTATGCCGTAGGAGAAATTCCAATTGGGGCCATTATTGTGTTTGAAAAAAGAGTTATTGCTTCTGCCTATAATTTACGCGAAACGCTGCCCTGTGCTACCGCACATGCCGAATTATTAGCTATAGAAAAAGCCTGCCGGGCATTATCCCGCTGGCGTCTTTCCGGATGCACGTTATATGTCACAGTAGAACCATGTCCCATGTGTGCCGGTGCTATTGTCAATAGTCGCCTGGATCGTCTGGTATATGGCTGTGATGATCCTAAAGGCGGAGCTGTCCGTTCACTATTTTGTATAGTAAATAATCCCAGTTTAAATCATCAGACAGACGTTACTTCCGGAATACGAACAGAAGAATGCAGCCGGCTGATGAAAGATTTTTTTAGACAAAGAAGGCAATAACATAAAGATAAAGATTGCGGCTACCGCTTACAAGGATTTAAAATGTAAGGGTATCCACACTACCTGTCTGATCCATTTCCGTCTAATATCTTGCACACAAATTTAGTCTTTACATGACATAAAATACCTCTGAATAGGGAGAACAAGCATCTTCACAACCCTATCCAGAGGTATTTTAATGTGTTTTATGAATTTTTACTGTTTATTCCTCTAAATTTTTAATCAATAATTCATTGACCGCACCAGGATTAGCACGGCCTTTTGTCTGCTTCATAACCTGCCCTACCAGAAAACCAACAGCTTTTTTCTTACCGGCTTTATAATCTGCAACAGATTGCGGATTTGATGTAATAATAGTCTTAATAATTTTTTCCAATGCACCTGTATCAGAAATCTGGACAAGACCTTTTTCTTTTACAACCTCTGCGGCTGATTTTCCGGATTGCCACATTTCAGGCAATACCGATTTAGCAATTTTACCAGATATAGTACCCTTAGAAATCAATTCCAAAAGTTCAGCTAACGCGTTCGGAGTAACCGGGGCTTTATCGGCTGTCAAGCCGGTACCATTTAATTGTTTAGCAAATTCCCCTTGCATCCAATTAGATGCTGTTTTAACATCAACACCAGCAGCCACTACCGCTTCAAAGTAGTCTGCCGTCTGTTTATCCAGTGTAAGAAGATTCGCATCATATTCAGGTAATCCCAACTCTTCAACAAAACGCTTGCATCTCGCATCCGGCATTTCCGGGATTTCTTTGCGGATTTCTTCAATCCATTCAGGAGATACTTCTATAGGAATCAAATCAGGTTCAGGAAAGAAACGATAGTCATTTGTTCCTTCCTTGACACGTTGTGTAACTGTAATCTCTTTATTTTCGTCCCAGCCGCGGGTTTCCTGAATAACGGTTCCTCCGTCTTCAATAAGCTCGGCCTGGCGAACTGCCTCAAATTCAATACCTTTTTGAACCCCGCTGAAAGAATTAATATTTTTCAATTCAGCCTTTGTACCTAATTCAGCCGTTCCGACCGGACGTACGGAAATATTAGCATCGCAGCGCATACTTCCTTCTTCCATACGGCAATCCGATACATCAAGGTACTGCAATATAGACCGCAGTTTTTCCAAGTATGCTTTAGCTTCTTCACCACTGCGGATATCCGGTTCCGATACGATTTCCAACAAAGGCACACCTGTACGGTTATAATCAACATATGTCGTATCGGACGTATCAATGGAAGCGCCATTATGGACAAGTTTACCGGCATCCTCTTCCATATGGATACGAGTCAATCGGATGCGCCGTGTTTCACCGCCGACTTCTATATCCACATGCCCATTCAAACAAATTGGCAGATCATACTGCGAGGTCTGAAAATTCTTCGGCAAATCAGGATAATAGTAATTTTTACGATCGAATTTACTGTATGGTAAAATATCACAATGTAATGCCAATCCTGCTTTAATAGCAAAATGCAGCACTTCTTTATTCAAAACCGGCAATACGCCAGGAAGCCCCAAACATACAGGACATACATGTGTATTGGGTTCGGCACCGAATTCTGTACTGCAGCCGCAAAAAATCTTTGTTTTCGTCTTTAATTCACAATGGACCTCCAGCCCAATGACGGATTCGTATTTCATTATAATTCAACCTCCCTCATAGGCGGCTGCTTTTTCAAATCGGTACGATTTTGTTCAAACGTATATGCAGTCCGCAGCAGCGTTTCTTCATCAAGAGCTTTGGCAATAAGCTGCATGCCGATAGGCAGTCCATCCTTATATCCGCAGCAAATATTTATACCGGGAAGCCCCGTCAAATTTAATGTAACAGTACAGATGTCACCTAGGTACATCGCCAGTGGATCATCCGTATTCTGCCCAATTTTAAAGGCCGTATCCGGTACTGTCGGAGTCAAGAGCACATCAACCTGCTTCAAGGCTTCGTCATAATCGCTCTTCACCAGCGTACGTACCTTCATCGCCCGCAGATAGTATGCATCGTAATATCCCGAGCTTAAAACATACGTGCCAAGCAGAATACGGCGTTTTACTTCAGCGCCAAATCCTGCAGAACGAGTTTTCTTATACATATCTACAATGTCAGTGCCCGGAATGCGCAGCCCGAATCCTACTCCGTCAAACCGAGCTAAATTGGAGCTGGCTTCAGCGGGAGCAATAATGTAATACGCTGCCAGTCCATATTTCATATGAGGCATTTTAAGCGAAATTATCTCAGCACCTAATTTTTTATACGTATCAATCGCTTCTTCTAGCGCTTTTCTGCACTCAGAATCAAGCCCTTCAGCAAAATATTCTTCGGGAATACCAATTTTCAGCCCTCTAACATCATTAACCAACGCTTTTTTATAATCCTTTTTTTCCTGTACAATGGAAGTGGAATCTTTGCTGTCATGACCAGCAATCGCATTCAGCACGATAGCACAATCCGTAACGTCCGTTGTAATAGGCCCGATTTGATCCAGCGATGAAGCAAAGGCAATCAAGCCATATCGGGAAATCAGTCCATAAGTAGGTTTCATACCGACTAACCCACAATACGATGCAGGCTGGCGAATGGATCCTCCCGTGTCAGATCCCAAGGCCCATACAGCTTCTCCCGAAGCAACAGCAGCTGCAGATCCTCCGGAAGATCCACCTGGGACGCAGTCCAGATTCCAAGGATTGTGTGTTATTTGAAAAGCAGAATTTTCGGTCGAACTCCCCATGGCAAATTCATCCATATTCGTTTTTCCAAGACTGACATAATCGGCATTCATCAATTTTTCAATAACAGTCGCATTATATGGCGATTTAAAATTTTCCAGCATCCGAGAGGCACAGGTAGCATTTTGCCCTTTGATGCATATATTATCTTTTATAGCACCCGGTATACCGGCTAAATCCGAAATACTCTCTCCTGCAGCTATTTTCTTGTCAACTGCCGCTGCTGCTTCCAGCGCATATTCACGATTATCTGACAAAAAAGCTTGAACTCGGGGTTCAACAGCATCTTTGTGAGCAAGATACTTCTTTGTTAGTTCAACGGACGTAATTTCACCAGTAACTAATTTTTCATGTAATACATGTATTGTCGACGCTTCCACCATATGCCTCCTAATCCTGAATAACCTTGGGAACTTTAAAATAACCGTTTTCTTGTTCCGGTGCATTCTGCAGTGCTTTTTCATTCGCCAAAGACGGTTGAGGCACATCTTCACGCATAACATTGCGCATAGATACGGCATGTCCTGTCGGTTCTACATCACTTATATCGACTTGGCTGATTAAATCCATGTACGTCAAAATGTCATTTAACTGTTTCCCAACGGAATCAATCTGATTATCCTGGATTTCCAATCGGGACAATAGTGCGATTTTTTTTATTTCCTCTGCACTGATTTTCATATGGACACCCCTTGTTGAAAATATTTTATCTATAACTTTACAATAAATTATTATACCATTTTTTTTATTCTCTTTCCAACCATTGACAGAACTCTTCTTCATCTATAACACGAATTCCCAGTTGATTTGCCCTATCAAACTTACTTCCCGGTTCGCTTCCGACTACTACCAATGTCGTTTTCTTTGTTACAGATGATGTGACCTTGCCGCCTCTATCTTCAACCGCTTTTTGCCCTTCTTGTCGAGTCATATTTACTAATTTTCCCGTAAGAACAACGATTTCTCCATCAAAAGAAGTATTGATAAGTTTTTTCTTTTCTGCTGTCATAACAATTCCATGAGCAGCAAGTTTTTGTATTAAATCCCGATGTTTTGAATCAGAAAAATAAGAAATAAGACTATTGGCAATTCTCGGGCCTACCTCATCAATAGCGGTAAGTTCTTCTGCCGAAGCACGCATAATAGCCGACATAGAGCCGAAATATTCGGCCAAGATACGTCCAACTTTCGCTCCCACAAACCGTATTCCCAAAGCAAAGATAACACGCGCTAACCCTACTGTGCGACTATCATCAATCGCACTCAACAAATTTTCTGCTGCTTTATCGGCAAATCCGTCCAAACTCAACAGGTTTTCTTTTGTTAAGTCATAAAGATCTGCTACCGTATGAATCATATGACGATCCAAAAGCTGGCTGACGATAGCATCTCCCAGTCCATCGATATTCATGGCATCACGGGACACAAAATGTGCCACTCGTTCCACGAGTACAGCGGGACAATCGGGATTTATACACCGTACCGCTGCTTCTCCTTCCCGGCGAACAACCGTCCCGCCGCAGCTAGGACAGACCGTGGGCATAGTAAATATCTTTTCGGTTCCCCGCCGGACCTCTACTATTGGTTTTACAACTTCCGGAATAATTTCTCCTGCTTTTTGTATAATAACAGTATCCCCGATACGAATGTCTTTTTCTTTAATATAATCTTCATTATGCAGCGTAGCTCGTTTGACTACCGTACCCGCCAAACGAACCGGTGCCAAATCAGCTGCCGGAGTCAGTACTCCCGTACGTCCTAAGGAAACCGATATATCAAGAACTTTAGTTTCAGCCCTTTCCGGCGGAAATTTATAAGCTATTGCCCAACGAGGAATTTTAATAGTGTTTCCCAGACGTTCCTGCTGTGAAAAAGAGTTTACTTTAACTACCATTCCATCCGTAGCATATGGTAAATCTCGGCGTCGTTCATCCCAGCTGTGAATAAACTGAATAACATCGGACATATCTGTAAATTTTCTATATTCAGGATTAACGTGAAAATGAAAGTTCTTAAGCCGCTGCAATAATTCTTCCTGACTCTGTATTACTAATCCTACGTTGCCCCCCAGTGCATACGCAAAAAATGCTAATTTCCGCCGAGCCGTAACATTCGGATCCAATTGGCGCAAAGAACCCGCCGCAGCATTTCGAGGATTTGCAAACGGTTCGAGTTCGTCCTCTATCCTCTGCCTATTCAATTGCTCAAAAGAATCAATAGGCATATACACTTCACCGCGTACTTCTATATGCTCGGAATCACTGTCAATATGGAGAGGGATAGTTCTAATAGTACGGACATTATTTGTAATGTCCTCTCCCACTCTGCCATCTCCCCGCGTAACACCCCGAACAAATTTTCCCTTTTCATATATAAGATTGACGGCTAACCCATCAATTTTCAATTCTACAACATATTCCAATTTTTCATCAACTAAATCATTTCGTGTACGCTGATCAAACTCTATCAATTCATTATCATTGAAAACATCACCTAAACTAAGCATAGGACGATCATGTGTATATTTGGCAAAACCTCCTGATATTTTAGAACCAACCCGCTGTGTTGGTGAATCAGGCGTAATCCATTCCGGATGTTCTTTTTCGATATCTTCAAGACGTCGATACTGCATATCATATTCATAATCACTGATTTCCGGCTCATCTTTCGTATAGTAGCGATAACTGTGATAATCAAGCAGCTTGCGTAGTTTTTGCAGTTCCTGATACAAATCCGATGTATTATCCATACGATATACCTCCTATTCCTTTTCGATAGGTGCATATTTTACAACAACCTGCCGAACTCCTTTCGTAGGAAACTCAATTTTCATCTGCATAGTCGAGCCTTCTCCCATAACCTCAAGAACCTTCCCCATTCCCCAAATTTTATGCCGTACATTGTCCCCCGGTTTCCATGAATCATCTACTTCATGCTTTTCAGGAAGAGTTGAACTCACAGGCTGTGACAGAATAGATAATCGCTGCCTTGACGGTACCCATGATGACGGTTCCGGCATTTTAACACGTCTTTTATATTCTTCTATAAGATTTTCGGGTATCTCACGGAGGAAACGACTGGGAAGATATGCCGAAATATGCCCATACATCGTACGAGTCGAAGCATTCGTCAGATATAACTGCTGTTCAGCACGCGTAATCCCTACATAACATAACCGCCGTTCCTCCTCAATTTGTTCAGGATCCATAAGAGTTCTGCTGTGAGGAAATAATCCTTCGTCCATACCTGCCAGAAAAACTACGGGGAATTCCAATCCCTTTGCAGAATGGAGCGTCATCAAAGTAACCTTGGATTCTGAATTTTCAAATTCGTCAACATCATTAACCAATGCAATATTTTCTAAAAAATCCTGTAATGTCCCTTGTGGATTGGAATTCATAAAATCCTTGGCAACCGACAAGAATTCTCCTAAATTTTCTTTGCGGCTTTCGCCTTTGGGATCATGCGCTGCTTCTGCATCAATCATTGCACCATACCCACTTTGCCGGATAACTTCTTCAATAAGGGTCATCACGTCCCATTCCCCCACACGATTCAGTAAATCAAAAATAAGCACGGCAAAACTTTCCAATGATTCTTTTGCCCGTTTTGTTACGGGCAGTTCTTCCGGAGAAGACAATGCTTCAAAAATAGAAATCTCATTTTTTTCAGCATACTCCGTCAAATGTTCCAATGTCGTTGCTCCCAAACTACGCTTGGGTACATTAATAATGCGCATAAGGCTCAAACTGTCTTCGGGATTATACAAGACGCGCAAATAGGCAATAATATCTTTTATTTCTTTGCGGTCATAAAATTTTGTTCCTCCCACCATCGTATACGGAATACCATAATGCATTAACGCTTCTTCCAAAGTACGGGACTGAGAATTCGTGCGGAAAAGAATGGCCATATGTCCGTATGGTTCGTGTTCGATTTCATGCCTGTTGTATAGGATTCCTCCGATATAATCGGCTTCATCATGCTCTGTTTGCGCATGATAATAAATGATTTTATGACCGTCGGGATTACAAGTCCACAATTCTTTCTTCGGCCGGCTTTCATTATGTTCAATAACCGCATTTGCTGCCTCTAGAATCGTTTTAGTGGAACGATAATTCTGTTCCAGCTTAATTTGTGCTGCCTGAGGATAATCTTTTCCAAATTCTATAATATTCTGTATATCTGCACCGCGCCAGGCATAAATACTCTGATCCGCATCACCGACAACGCATATATTCTGCCATTTTGCCGCCAATATGCGTGTCAGCAAATATTGTGCATGATTTGTATCTTGATATTCATCCACCAAAATATATTGAAATCTATTTTGATACTTTTCCTTTACATTCCGGTTCGTCTGCAACAGTTTAACCGTTAAAAGAAGCAAATCATCAAAATCCATTGCATTATTATCTTTTAATTTTTTTTCATATAAGGTATATACATCAGAAACTTTTTGTTCATAAAAGTCTCCGGCCTGTTTCGCATACTCCGGTGCCTGAAGAAGGCAATTTTTCGCTCCCGATATCGTCGACAAAACGGAACGAGGCGGAAATTGCTTTTCATCTAAATTAATTTCTTTTAAACAATCTTTTACAAGAACCAGTTGATCAGATGCATCATATATTGTAAAATTGCGGCTGTATCCATCAAACCCATCAATTTCAAAACGCAGCAGTTTAGCACAAAAAGAATGAAAGGTACTGAGCCAAATGCGTTCTGCTTCGGCACCTACAAGATTACGTACTCGTTCCTGCATTTCTTTAGCTGCCTTATTGGTAAAGGTAATTGCTAAAATACAATACGGCGCAACCCCTTTTTCCAATAGATTAGCAATACGGCAGGTAAGTACCTTAGTTTTCCCGGAACCGGCTCCAGCCATGATCAACAAAGGACCTTCCGTATGTTTTACCGCTTCTATTTGTTTTTCATTCAATGTATCATAAATCGGATTCATGAAAACTC
>JALCNL010000080.1 GCA_022649055.1 Megasphaera sp. | reverse complement strand
CGGTTCCGGCTGCTGTGACAGCCGTGCATGCTACGGCAGCCTCGCTTCCCAAGGGACCTGTCCCTGAACATGCTGTAACTGTGAAAGCACCGATGCCGGGTAAAATTTCTTTTGTGAAGGCGGCTATCGGACAAGGTGTAAGCCGCGGTGATGTTCTGGTCGTTTTAGAAGCAATGAAGATGCAAAATGATATCACCGCATCTTCTGATGGAACTGTTATTGACGTACGTGTAAAAGTAGGCGATAATGTCAAGACCGGCGATGTATTAGCGGTTATTTCATAAGAAATCAGAAAAAGACAAGGAGAGGATAGTATGAAAATCTCAACTCGCGGTCGCTATGCGTTGCGCTTAATGTTGGACTTGGCAATTCATCAAAATGATCACCAATTTGTAACTATCAAAAGCATAGCTGAACGGCAGCAGTTGTCAGAAAAATATTTGGAACAAATTGTAACTAAATTAGGACGAGCAGGTTTAGTTATCAGTGCGAGAGGACCGCAAGGCGGTTATAAGATGTCACGCGATCCTGGTGATTATACGGTAGGAGAAATACTTCGTATTATGGAAGGCGGTTTAGCCCCAATTTCTGAAAGCCATAGCAATTTACCATATTGTTCGACTGAAGAAGTATGGAAACGTCTTGCAGAAGCTATTGATGGTGTTGTAGATGGTATTACATTAGCTGATTTGGCTAAATGGCAGGAAGATGCCGAAGATTGATTGTAGCTCATCACCGCTGCAAAAATCAGACCTGTTATGGGAAACTGTTATACTATATTAACTGATAAAGGCGGATGAGGTGAAAGAGTAATCAAAAAAAGAAGAACAAGGCTTATAAGAAAATTTTCTTGTGGACCCTGTTCTTTTTTTTTGTTATTTGAATGTATTATTTACAGAATTCAGCTTTTTTCCTATCTGCCTTGTCTAAAAAGGGTTTCGTTTCAATTATGAAACGTTCATGTATACTATTTCCGACAGGACCCGCTTCATCGTAAGCTTCGATTTGAAAAGTTAATTTTTTGCGGTCCTGTTCTGTAAGAGTGGCTTTGGCATGTACGGTCATGCCGATAGGAGTTGCCGATACATGCTTCACGTTCATAGAAATACCAACGGTCCCAAAGCCTTCCGGCAGTTGATTTCCAATAGCTAATACAGCTGCATTTTCCATGAGTCCCACTAATGCCGGAGTGGCATATACCGGAGCTGTGCCGCTGGCATATTTTATAGCTGTATTGTTTTCTGTTACTAATTCTTTGTTTTCCCCAGAAGATTGGGGTTTTAAATTAAAATCCATATTGTACCTCCCAAGTAAATTAAAATCATCTTGCCATATATATAATTCGATTTTTATAATATATTTCCTCTTTTTGACAGTCTATAATAAATATTATAAAATGTTTTTATATGTGGGGAATGTAAAACAAAGGAAGTGTTGAAGTTGAAAATAAAAACGTGCCTGATTATTACATTGACAGTGATGGCCATGGTACCCACCGCAATGGCGGAAAAAGACAGGGGAAATCAGATGGTACTTCCTGACTGGGGGATTATTACGGTTCCGGATAATATCTATATGGATGCCGGTAAACAACCTGTAGTTACAGCACAAAAATACAACAATGATATGGACAGAATGTTGGAGGCTATTTATCCAGCAGCACCCAGGACATATCAATTAATAAAAAAAGAGGGAGCTTCTTTTTATTATGGGTATTTGTTGCAATATACATTGGGTTCTTGGGACTTCAAACAACTTGTGAATGGTAAAACGGTAAAATTTAACCGGCCCGATTATTTACAAGAGCAGGGAGCCGCAGATATATCTACGTACGCGGCACATGTTAACAATCGCTTGCGGACCTCTCTGCCATCCGGGTTTAATCTTATTCAGCCAATTCAACCGGTAAAGGTTTCAGGAAACACTTTCTATGAAGGAATAGTTGGTCGGACTATGGTTATCAATGCAGCAGCTTTTCAAGAAATGATGCACATTATTGCATGGCAGCGTGGCGGAGTAGTAGAAATTGCGATTGTCATGGGGAATGCTGATGACGAGGAAAGTTTAATACGTCCGGTCATGGCAATGCTGGAAGATGTTAAAGTAATAAAACAGACAGAAAGGATAGATATATAAGATGATTCGATTTGAATGCGATTATTTAGAAGGAGCACCCGTCCAGGTGATAGAAGCAATTGCAAAAGCAAATATGGAACAAAATGCCGGATATGGTGAAGATGCTCATTGTGAACATGCCAAAGAATTAATTCGTCAAGTTTGTGACGCACCGGAAGCAAAGGTTGCCTTTTTGGTTGGCGGAACGCAGACAAATTTGACTGTTATTGCTTCTGCATTAAAAAATTATCAAGGTGTTATTGCTCCGCAGACAGCCCATATCAATAATCATGAAACAGGCGCTATTGAAGCGACAGGGCATAAGGTTATGTCCATACCGACAGATACAGGGAAAATAACAGGGAAACAGGTTCGCGATGTCTGTCGGCAATATTGGAATGATACACATGCTCTTCATATTGTACAACCAGGAATGGTATATATTTCACAGACTACGGAAATAGGTACCTTGTACAGCCGCCGTGAAATTGAAGAGATTTATGCCGTTTGCCGGGAATACCATATACTGCTGTTTATTGATGGTGCACGGATTGGATATGGTATAGAAAGTCCGGGAAGTGATTTAAAACTTCACGATTTTCCAAAACTTTGTGATGTTTTTACCATTGGCGGGACAAAACAAGGTGCTTTATTTGGTGAAGCCGTTGTCATACTCGACAAAATATTGAAACAGGAATTTTCATATCATGTTAAACAACGGGGAGGATTACTGGCCAAAGGATGGCTTTTGGGCGTTCAATTTGAAACATTGTTCACTGATGGATTATATATAAAATTGGCGAAACATGCAGCTGATTTAGCTGTTACACTGCATCAAGGATTTGCATCTTCCGGTTTTTCTTTTTATGTTGATCATCTGACAAATCAGCAGCTTCCTATTTTGACGCGGGAACAGGCAGAAAAACTGGGAAAAAATTATTCTTTCGATTATTTTGCAAGTTTGGACGATGGTAGATTAGCTTGCCGTTTTTGTACATCTTGGGCAACTCGGGAAGAAAATGTAGAAGCTTTGTTGGCCGATATAAAGAAAATATAACATAAAAAACGTTCGGAATAGTATTCTGAACGTTTTTTATGAACATCAGTTTTGAAGAAAACAGAAATTTAATTTCGTTTTACTGTAGTTCTTTCATGAGTGCTTCCAGATGATGCGTGAGTTTCATGTTTTCATCATAATCAATGGGGCAGTCTATAATAACTGGTTTATTTTGATTAAATGCTTGTTTTAAGGTGGGGAGTAATTCTTCTGTCCTTGTAATCCGATAACCAATGGCACCCATGCTTTCAGCTAATTTTACAAAATCGGGATTGGTAAAGTCTACATAGCAATGATGTCCGAATTGGTCGTCCTGTTTCCACTTAATAAGACCATAGCTGGCATCATTGAAAATGAGTGTGACGAAATTGACGCCTAACCGATGTGCCGTTTCAAATTCTTGACAGTTCATTAAAAAGCCGGCGTCACCGGCAATTGCAAGTACTTTTCGATCGGGATGGACAAGTTTTGCCGCAATAGCACCGGGAACGGCGATACCCATTGTAGCAAATCCATTGGAAATAATACAGGTGTTAGGTTTATAACAGTTATAATGACGGGCAATCCAAACTTTGTGAGCCCCTACATCGGATATTACAATATCGTCCTTGCCCATAACTTTGCGAGCGTCAATCAGAGCCCTTTGCGGTTTGACAGGGAAAGATATATCATCAGCATATTGTTCGTGTTCTTCGACCATTTTTTTACGAATATCTAGTGCTGAAGTTGGCTCTTGAAGACGGGAAGCTTTTTTCATGATGCGGAATAACGTGTTGGGAATATCGCCGACGACTTCGACTTCTGGTTGATAATGTTTATTAATATCGGCTGGCATCATATCAATATGGATAATATCGGCTTGTTTGGTATTCCATTTCGCCGGATTATATTCAATAATATCATAGCCAACAGCAATAACCAAACTGGCTTCTTCTAATACCTTGCTTTGATAATCAGACATCGGGATTCCAACAGTCCATAAAGAATATTTATTATCAAAGGGAATAGCACCCTTTGCCATCATAGTATTAATAACCGGCAGCTTAAGTTTTTCGGAAAATTTGGTCAGCATTTCAGCCGCATGGCCGCGAATGACACCGCTGCCTGCTAAAATTACCGGTTTTTTGGCATGGGAAATGATTTTTGCGGCAGCTTCGATTTGTTCATCCATTGCTGTTTCCGGGGTAATCACTTTATGGAGAAGGGGCTTTTCTGCATCATCGACGGGCATTTTGCTAATATTGATAGGCAGGTCAATGAAAGTTGCGCCAGGTTTTTCTCGTTCAGCATATTTAAAAGCCAGACGAGTGATTTCAGATACTGTGTCGGGACGGACAACGGTGTAAGCCCGACGGGTAATAGGTTCGAACATAGCCCGTAAATCAAGATACTGGTGAGCTGTAATATGCATCTTATCGGTACCCACTTGCCCGGAAATAGCTACGAGCGGTGCACCGTCACAATCGGCATCAGCAACTCCTGTAATGAGATTTGTAGCGCCGGGTCCAAGTGTAGCCAAACATACGCCTGCCTTACCAGTCAAACGACCATATACATCGGCCATAAAAGCGGCACCTTGTTCGTGACGTACTGTTATGAACTCAATGTTAGATTTTTCGATAGCATTCATAACCGGAAGATTTTCTTCTCCCGGGATGCCAAAAATATAATGTACTTCTTCTTCTTCCAAGCATTCAACCAATAAATCGGCTGTATTTCGTTGCTGTCTTGCTTCTGCCATTTTATAAGCTCCTTTTTGTAGAGGTCAAACATAATTAAGAAATAAATTTTACTACTAATAATATCATAGAATATGAAAAGGAAATTGGCAATTTCATAATGTGGTATTTAATCATTTTTTAATGTTGTGATATTTGTTGAATACAAAATGCAATATAGAAAAACACGCATAAAATAAGGAGATTTATGAATTATAGGGGATAGCATATTACATAAAATATTTTCATAATATGATAATTGTATTTTTTATATGAAAATTAGATGTTTTTTTCAGAAGGACAAAATGAGTAGTTGTACTGAAAATGAATGGGGGTTATTTGATGAATGTATTGATTAGCGCTTGTTTATTGGGGCAGTATTGCCGTTATGACGGTACTATAAAAAATTATACGGTTGTCCGGACGCTGCTGCAGTCCCGGCATATTCACTTGATTCCTATTTGTCCGGAACAATCCGGTGGATTGGCGACGCCACGGGAACCGGCAGAGTGCAGTAATGGAAGAGTTATAACGCAATCGGGAATTGATGTGACAGCGGCTTATCATAAAGGAGCGGCAGAAGCTGTAAAGATGGCACGCTTGTTCCATTGCAGCTATGCTGTTCTTAAAGAAAAAAGCCCAACATGCGGAAGTGGTAATATCTACGATGGAAGCTTCAGCCATACTATTGTGAGTGGTGATGGGATAGCGGTGCAATATCTAAAGAAAGCGGGAATATCAGTTATCGGAGAATCGGAAATGGTACGCATTGAGAAATTAATATCCATAAGTAAATAATGATTTTTTGAAGAGTCGATAACAGTTGATTTTGTTTCTCCTCTTTGTTACAATAAAACAGTACAGCAAGGGAGGGTTTTGTATTGAGTTCATTTTTTCATGAAGTATATGAATGGTGTTATTCCATCATTATCGCGTTGGCTATTGCGCTGATTATCCATATTTTCTTTTTTCAGCCTACAAGGGTTTCGGGGGAATCTATGGTACCGACGCTGCATAACGGAGAATATCTTATTGTTTCTAAATTTAGTCACATTATGAATGAAGTGCCAGGTTATGGAGATATTGTAATTATCGACAGTCGTGTTCATTATCCCCGCACGTGGAAGGATGACGTAGCGGAACCGATGAATAATTACATGGCATTTTTTAATTCTAAACTCCAGACTAAAAATATTTGGGTTAAACGCGTTATTGGCAGACCGGGCGATAAATTAGCATTTCATGATGGACATGTTTGGCGTAATGGTGAAGAACTGCAGGAATCCTATATCGATGAACCTATGACATATTCGCAAAAGGGAGAAATTACTGTCCCTGAGGGATATGTGTTCTGCATGGGGGATAATCGTAATCATAGCAGTGACAGTCGCTTTATCGGACCCGTTCCCGTTGACCATGTACTCGGACATGTGATTTGGTAACATGTGTTTTGGTTTTATAAAAGGACTTGCAATGCAGTAGTTTGTAAGCTATAATAAATAAGCAATAGCATAAGGACAGTTCGTAATCCATCCTGTCGTTAAATAAAACTAGGAAAGTGTAAACGATTTAGGATGGGTATGGAATATGTACCCATCCTTTTTTTGTGTGAATATACGTAAAGGAGGTGTTGGCCAATGTATAATTTTCTTTCTGATACAAAACGTATGACTATTTCTGCGATGGTTATTACTGTATATATTGTTTTACTCTATATGACACAGAGTATTTCTTTTGGAGCTTATCAGATACGTATTGCAACTGCATTATATGCTTTGGCTTATATTTATCCTTTCTTAGTTGTTCCGCTGGGGATTGCGAACCTTTTGTCCAACTTTTTTTTTGGTGGATTGGGAATTATTGATATGTTGGGAGGCTGTGCAGTAGGAATCATAACAACTTGGATGATTACACAAATTAATTTTCGTAATCTGAATATATGGTTTATTGCTTTACCAATCTGGATTGTTCCATCTTTGTGTGTCAGTGTTTGGTTATCTTATTTGCTGCAGATTCCTTATAGTGTGCTGGCTGGCAGCTTGATGGTCGGCCAGCTGCCGCCGGCTATTGTAGGAGTAGTGATGGTACATGCACTGCAGCGGGTTTATATGCCGGGGAGGCAGAGTCTATGAGTAGAACGAATAGCGAGTTGCAAGGGGTAACCCAATTGGGCAGCAATCATACGTCATATCATTTTGACTATGATCCTTCTTTGTTGGAAACCTTTGCAAACAAGCATACTGACAGAGATTATTTTGTGAAATTCAATTGTCCCGAATTTACGAGTCTTTGCCCTAAAACCGGACAACCTGATTATGCGGCGATTTATATTTGCTATGTTCCGCAAAAACTGATGGTCGAAAGTAAATCTTTGAAACTTTATTTGTTTAGTTTTCGCAATCACGGTGACTTTCATGAAGATTGTGTAAATATCATCATGGACGATTTGATTATGCTTATGGATCCGAAATATATTGAGGTATGGGGAAAATTCTTGCCGCGTGGCGGTATTTCTATTGATCCATATTGTAATTATGGCAAGGAAGGGACTCCGTGGAAACAAGTTGCATGGCAGCGCTTGACGCAGCATGATGTATATCCGGAAAAAGTAGATAATCGATAAAAATACAAGCTGTCAAATAGTAAACCCCTCTCCGGTCGGAGAGGGGTTTACTATTTGACAGCTTGATGATTCATAGGATTACCTTTTGTGAGACCCTTTCATTGCTTCTGTTTCCTGAACCTTTTTTAACACGTTGTTTGCCATATGGGCGCGGCCTTTAATAACATTGTTGCCGGTTTTAATCGATTCGGGATAGAAATTGCTTTTATAAGAACGCTTTGCTGTTTTAGAAATCATTTCCTTAAGCTGAATTGTCTGATCATCTACATTATAGACATAAGTACAGTTGTCCGTAACACCATCCGCTTTTTCTATTGTCTTAAAGGTGAGAATTGTCATTCCCTTTTCTGTAGTAATTTTAGCTGAATCCATATCAATGGCGATATGTTGATTATATTGCCATATATTGTTGGCAGCCCAGGCAGGAGCAGATAATGCTAAAGACAGGCCTAACGCAATCATTAACTTTTTCACTAGTAATACACCGCCTTTTTTCATAATATATATTATTATAGCATGAAATCATAAGAAGATACAGATATAAAATAGTAAAATCACTTGCCTTTAATGCAGATATACATCCATTTTGGCAGATGCAATTTAGGCAGTAGTGCCGAAAATCCAACGGAACATAGTGTAACGATGCAGTATATAATGATAATATGCAGTGAACGCAGATATATATGCAAGTGTGCAGCCAGTCCGGTCAATAAAGACAAAAATACGGGATGGACCAGATAGATAGGATACGAATAATTTCCGAGCATGTTGAATAAACGGTGTACGTTTTGCGGTACGGGGCGGCATTCCCACCAATATAATAAAAACAGCAGAGTGGATACTGTATAAAGCATACCGGTAGGACTGAGCTGATGGACAGTATACACAGCAGATAGGGCATCGTAATGGAGATATTTCATGACACCATAAAAACTTATCAATATTCCTGCAGTAGAAATGATTTGCAATATATTGACAAAAAGTCCATGCTGAAATAGCCATTTTTTTATATCATCAAAATGTTCGGCTGTATAACCGCCAAACATAAAAATAAAAAGATAATGAAGAATAACGTAATTCAAACGATAATTAAAAGCATCCTGCCATAAAGGGGAAGAAAAGTGAAAATCCCAAATGTAGCTTGAATAAAAATTGAATACGACATTGGCAATAAATAATAAAGGGAACCAAAACCACGGCTTGTGATTCATAAAACGCAGCATAGGACGCCATACAGGCATTAAAATATAAAACCAAAGCAGGATAACCAGAAAATATATATGATACATTGCCAGACCATACCATAGCGTCTTCACCACATTTGCCGGTTCAAAAATGGTGAAAGTATGGCTTAAAACAGATGAATACAACATATAGAAAAAAGACCATGTCACATAAGGAATCAGTACAGTTTTCATGCGTCGGCGCACATAGGTAGTATATGAAAAAGGTTTACATAACGGTTCGCTGTAAAACATACCGAATGCGGATAAAAAGAAAAATGCCGGTACAGAAAAACGGGAAAGGATTTCCAATACAGCGACGAGTCCTAAATTTGGCGTCGGATTCGTAAGTGCGATCGAACCAATGTGAATGCCGATAACTCCCAGCATGCATATACCTCGCATATAATTGATAGAATTAATAAATCGTTTTGACATATGACACCTCTGCGGATACAATAATATATAGTGATTCCAGTTTATAAACTGGTGACTTTTCTATTATAACAAATTTTAGCTGATTATGCAGAGGCGATTTAAAATATGGAATACAATCAAACACGAACGATTACCAGGACGGCACTGCTTTTGGCAAGTACACTCATTTTGCAGAGCTTGCGCCTTGTCCTGCCGCTGCCTCCGCAGACAAGTATGTTTCTCATTGGGTCTTTGGTCAATTTATGTTTTGTTTTAGCTGTTTTGAAGATTGGTTGGAAATCAGGTCTGCTGATAGCGTTAGTAACACCTGTATTTGCTTATGTGGAAGGAATGCTGCCTTTTTTGCCTTTTGTTTTTCCTGTGGCTGCTGGCAATTGCACATATATTGGAGCCTGTTTTATTTTGAAACGCTGGAACATTCTCGGCCTATGTGTAGCCGCTTGTATTAAAGCAGCTGCTATGTATCTATCTTTTTATTTTCTTTTTAGTTTAGTTGCTTTCCCTGAAATGGTACGTCATATGATTTTATTGGTTATGAGCTGGCCTCAAAGTATAACGGCCATTTTCGGAGGGATAGCGGCTTATGTCATTTCTAAACGTATATAACGTGTTTAATGGTAGTATAGGAGGTTTTACATATGAGTATTTTTTATTATATCCCCGCTGCTTTAGGAATACTGTTCATTGGAGTCGGCATATACAATGGCTGGAAATTACGCTGTTTGATTCGGCATTGCAGTCAACCTGTCAAAGGTACAGTCAAGGGGTTTGATGTCAAAACTCTTAAAAGCGGAGATATGTATTTTCCTGTTTTAGCCTATAAGGTGAAGGATAATATGTATCGTTCACGTTATGAAATAGGGGATTCGGAATGGAATTTTGAAGCGGGAGATATTGTGGATATGCGTTATAATCCCCATCAGCCCGAGCAAATTTATCTGGACCATAATCAATCCCTATTTCGTCAATACGCATCTCCTTTTTTTATTATTATCGGTGGACTCCTTTTTATGGTGGCATACTATAAATGGATGTGAAAATATGTGGTAATAAAGTAAATAGCCGGTAGCTTCTATAAGCTTTTTCTTAGCCAGCAGCAGCACTGGCTACTGTTTTTTCTCTGTGGTATAATTGGATAATAATTTGAAATATATAATTTCTGTAAAGGAGCAGTTATGACAGAACATAAGGTAAATCCAAAGGCTGTTGCGGCTATGACAACGTTTTTGGAAGTGTTGGGAGTGGATTTAAAAAAACTTGGCATGGAAAAAACTCCGTATCGTGTAGCGGAGGCTTATGCAGAATTTTTCTCTGGATTACAAGAAAATCCTGATTCCCAATGGGGAGAATTGATACAAACCGCTTCTAATGGGTTGGTGGCTGTGCGGAATTTGCGGTTTTATTCTATTTGTGAACATCATCTGCTCCCTTTTTTTGGAACAGTACAGATAGCATATTATCCTCATAACGGACAAATTGCCGGGTTTGGTCATTTTGCTGATGTTGTTAGCGTGCTTACTCGACGCCCTCAGCTTCAAGAACGATTCACGGCTCAGCTTTGTGATTCTATTGATG
>JALCNL010000079.1 GCA_022649055.1 Megasphaera sp. | reverse complement strand
ATCAGCTCATGTATGGCATGGGGACAGAAATTTTGGATGCAGAAAAGGAAAAAGTAGAACAACTACTTAGAAATTCTTTTGCAGATAGTACTTCATTAAAAGGACAACCCGCGATTGCTGCCTATGTAAAATATTATAAGCATTTTAAGAAAACCTACCATGTTTTAAAGCAGCAAGAGTCGGTTGCTTTTAAGGGAAAATCAATTCCGCAATCTATTCCCATAGTGGAAGCTATGTTTATGGCTGAACTCAAGAATGGTTTGTTGACAGCCGGCCATGATTATGATGCATTAAAACTACCGCTGTATCTGGATACGGCACAGGGAACGGAGTCATATACGTTGATGAGCCGCAATATACAGCAACCGAAGAATGAGGATATGATACTATGTGATCAATGTGGTGTTATTTCCAGTATTATCTATGGACCAGACCAACGGACGCGTATTGTACCTGAAACGAAGACTGCATTATTTGTTATTTATGCGCCACCGGGTATTTCTGATAGTATGATTCATAATCATCTGACGGATATGTATACTTATGTTAAAATGGTTTATCCGGAGGCAGTGGTAGAACAGCAGCAGATTATATCAGCTAGGTGACGGGTAAGGTTGAGAATTAAAGAGATAGATGCGAGAGTATCTGCTTACCATATTGTTTAATGGAAAGGAGTGCATAAAATGAAAACTATTGGGATTGATTGGCGGGATAGGACCCGAGTTGACTATACCGTATTATCGAAAAATACCGCTGCTCCTCCAGTTGACGAATTTGCCGATTCCGGTATTAGATGCGATGGAGATACATAGGGAAACACTAATTGATATGATATTGAAATAGAAGCATATGATGTAGTATTGTACATATGCCGGAGTGTTTTAAAAATATGGGTTATGAGGGGATGATATATATGGCAGCAGATATTGTATTAGGATATGATAAAAAAAATGATTTAAAAAAATTATTTACAGAATATACGGATATGCTTGTTGCAAACGATGCAACTTTTGCGGCTTCTCTAAAAATGCAAAAATATGAAGAAGAAATAGAGCATTTACATGACAAATATGGAATGCCGGATGGAAGACTTTATATTGCCTATGTGGAAGGGATTCCTGCTGGTTGTGCAGCGTTTCATCGTTATGATGCTGTTCGCTGCGAGGGAAAGCGCCTTTATGTGCGTCCGCAATATCGCGGGCAGCACATTGCAACACTGCTTATGGAAAAAATTATGAAGGAAGCCAAAGAAATTGGCTATAAGATTTTTCTTCTTGATACGCTGCCTTTTCTTAAAGAAGCTATTAAAATGTATGAAAAGTACGGCTTTTATGAAATACCTAAATACTACGATTCACCCGTTGCATCTACCATTTATATGGAAAAAAAATTATAATATAAAAAAGGTGTTATGAGTATTGATGAAACATTGCCATTAGGACTCATTGCCAATACAGCAGCGATTCTGGGGATCCCATTAGGGGAAAAAACCATGCCGGAAATTGTTGAAACAGAGGGTGTTGACCAAAATGGCAATACCCATCTTGGTATTATTGCGTTTCCGGTACCCGTATTAAAAGAATTATCAGATGTAATAAAAGAAATAAAAAAACGGGAGATGGATATAGTGGAAATTTATATTATACTATTTCATGATTTTGAGACATTGGATGCGTTTGGACCCGTGGAGATTTTGGGCCGCATTAGAGAATATCATCTGCATTTTGTGTCATATGTAGGTGGTACAGTGATTAGCCGGCAGGGCATTCCGGTGATAACCGAAAGATTAGATAGTGTAAACGATGGAGGAGTTGTTCTTATTCCCGGAGGAATGGGAACGCGGCCGCTGGTAACCGATACAGCTTTTTTGAAGACTCTGGTTCCGATTATTGATATGTCCGCCTATTGCCTTACTGTGTGTACGGGGTCTGTACTTCTTGCACAAACGGGAAGGCTGGACGGGCGAAAGGCCACATCCAATAAGAAAGCCTTTTTTTGGGTTAAAACTACTCGTCCTGCTGTTTTGTGGCAAGGTAAAGCCCGATGGGTTGTTGATGGAAAATTTTATACATCATCCGGTATATCCGCGGGTATAGATATGACATTAGGATTTATTTGCGACAGGTATGGAAGAAATAAGGCTGTGGAAATTGCTCAAAGCATAGAATATAATTGGCAGGAAAATAAAAATTGCGATCCGTTTGCTGTGGGTAATAATTAAGGGGCTTATATATAATACATGGTACTGTTGAAGTCATTGCACGTAGTTACATATTGTGTTAGAATACGAGCAGTAATAGAAGAAAGCGAGGAGGGTATTTATGGAAAACAAAACGCGGAAATTTATCGTTGAGAAAACGCAGGAATTAATGAGTGCTCCGTCCTGCAGCCGGGAAGCAAAAGAAGCAGCACAGCATTGGTTGAAGGCCGTTGGATCAGAACAGGAAATTGAAGAAACAAAAAAATATCTGCTTGAATTGGAAGCGGACATTATGCCGATTGATATGTTGATCGCCTTTGCGGAATCTGCTAAGGGAATTGAAGTTTTTGGAACAGAAAAGGCAGCCGCTGTTTTGACACATGCCAAACAAATTAAATCTGCCGGAGCACAGTATTGTGACTGTCCTGCTTGTACCGCAGCGGCGGCAATTCTGGAAAAAAAGAATTTGTTTTTTAAATGATATAATGATATAGCAATTAGAAGGGCCTTGGACTGATTTTGTCTAAGGTCTTTTTGTATAGAAAATAATTTTATTGACGTAGTGTTTTATGTATTATAAAATGGAGCATATGGATAAAGCATGGCTTTTTCCGATTTTATGACAGAAAGTAATCTTTTAGGGAGGGGAGCAAGACATGAATAAACCCGTAATTGGTATTTCAGGATCTCATTTGGTCGATGATCATGGTGCTTTTGCCGGATATCGCCGTGCCTATGTTAATGATGATTATGTTCGATCTGTGGCAGAGGCAGGAGGAATTCCTGTTATATTGCCTTTTACCAGTAATGATGAGATTGTCATGGAAACAATGAATCACGTTGACGGCTTGTTATTATCAGGCGGGCACGATGTATATCCGTTGTATTATGATGAAGAACCTATGCAGGAGATTGGCCCGGTTTGGCCGGAACGGGACCATTTTGACTTTTTATTATTGGAAAGGGCGGAGAAGCAGAATATCCCCATTATGGCTATTTGCCGGGGACATCAGATTGTCAACGTGTATCATGGAGGGTCTTTGTATCAGGATTTAACGTATGACACGGCATGCTATATTAAACATTCTCAGAATCAAGATCCAGCAACCGCGACGCATACCGTTATTGTGGAAGCGGATTCACGATTGGCGGGTATTATTAAGCGCACAGAATGGATTACCAATTCCCATCACCATCAAACGATAAAAAGGACGGGAGAGGGATTGCGTATTGTCGCACGTGCTAAAGACGGTACTATTGAAGCAATGGAGGGAACGGTATATCCGTATTTACAAACGTATCAATTTCATCCCGAAATGATGACTGTAAATAATAGAGAGGCAAGATGTTTATTTGATGATT
Organism: Megasphaera sp.; assembly: GCA_022649055.1. Classification (GTDB taxonomy): domain Bacteria; phylum Bacillota; class Negativicutes; order Veillonellales; family Megasphaeraceae; genus Megasphaera_A; species Megasphaera_A sueciensis. The sequence continues at coordinate 7,311 of JALCNL010000079.1, read as the reverse complement.
TTATTCAAGCGGCAGGAGGGAAGAAAAATAATGGATAAGAAATCGGGAAAATTCGGCTTTTGGAGTATTGTCCTCCTGGGAATTAACAGTATTGTCGGTACGGGAATATTTCTTTTGCCCAATAAAGCCTATTCGTTGATTGGTTCGGCTAGTTTGGGCGTTCTTTTTTTTGATGCGCTTTTAGCTGGCTGTATGGCTCTTTGTTTTGCGGAAGTTGCTGGCTTTTTTACGCGTAACGGCGGTCCTTATTTATATGCGAAATATTCATTGGGAAATTTTTTTGGCTATGAAGTTGGGGTTTTGAAGTGGATTGTTGTTATGATTGCATGGGCTACTATGGCTGTAGGATTTGCTACGGCATTAGGTGCTGCCTTTCCATTTTTATCCGGTGAAATGATGAAAAATATTATTGCTTCTGTTATTATTTTAGTACTGACTATTATCAATATCATCGGTGTCAATACGACAAAAATTTTGAGTAATCTTATTACAGTATCTAAGCTGGTTCCGCTTATTGCTTTTATTGTGATTGGCATTTTTTTTGTCAATGGCTCTCACTTCACCCCTGTATTTCCAGGCGGAGAGTATCAGGAAGGAACCTTTGCTAGTGCTGCTATTTTATTGTTTTTTGCCTATACCGGATTTGAAGCTATTGCAGTAGCCGCAGAAGATATGGAAAATCCCAAAAAAAATCTGCCTCGGGCTATTATTATGACGATGATTATTGTTTCTATTTTATATATGCTTATTTTAGGTATCAGCATCGGTATTATGGGAACTGATTTAGCACGTACACAGGCACCGATTCAAGATGCCTTCGGTATGATTCTTGGACCGGCAGGTGCATATTTTGTTTTAGCAGGGACGTTGCTCTCTATGGGCGGTATTAATATGGCGCAATCTTTTTTTGGTCCGCGTGTCTGCACATCCTTATCAGAGGATGGAATGCTGCCGGCAGTACTTTCTAAACGTACACCATGGAATACTCCGTATGTGGCAGCTATTGTAACTGCTTTTTTCAGCATCCTGTTGACTTGGACCGGAAGTTTTGCAACTTTGGCAGCGATTAGTGCGGTGTCACGTTTTACCCAATATTTGCCAACTTGTATTTCTGTTATTATTTTCCGAAAGAAATGGGCAGATAAAGAAAGGCCGTATACGATTCCGTTTGGTGTTACTATTCCTGTTATTGCTATCGTTGTCAGTCTGTGGATGTTGTCTCAGGCTCAAACTTCACAATTGATATGGGGATTTGGAGGATGCATAGTAGTTCTTCCGTTCTACTTTATTTATCTAAATAAAAAACGGAAAGGATTAATTAAGGAAAGCAATACATTGTAGCATATGGTATTTTTTATATTGTTATAATAAAAACTGCGTTTTTAAATTTAAAACTCCTTGAAAACACTGACTGTTACTCGTGTTTTCAAGGAGTTTTTTTTACATGGTAAGCGCTTTATCAAGGGCTGCCTTTACGTGTTTTTTGATTTCTTCATAGGTTTGCCCTGGCTGTGCTTCGTATAATTTTTCATGCCCGATAAACAGGGAAGGTACATAGTAATAGGTATGCCCCTTCACTGCATCGGGATTTTCACTTTCTTCATACCAAGTAATGGGGACCGTTCCATAGACCTGGTTTTCTGTTATTAATTCTTCAATGGCAGCCTTTGCATTACGGCAATAGGGGCAATGTGTCAGATAAAAAGCTGTAATAGGTTTCATATATATCTTCCTCCTTTATGTTTGATGTTCTAAGCGTACTTTAATTTTTACATATTGTCAATCTGTAAAATAAGTACGAGGTGCTGTATTTCCCGTAATAATTTGAAAAAGTAATGGTAAAGACATAGCTTCTTTTCCCAGATATAAAACGGCTGCATATATAAAATTACAGGTAGTGTATCTTACGATACTATTTTAGATAGATGTTGACATTTTTATTAATACATGGTATTTTTATACATACAAGTCATTTTATTTTTTCAACAATGGTATACCAAATACCATTGTTGAAAAAATAAAAACAGGGCGAATTTACTAACAGGAGTGTTCTACATGAAATCATTACATATAAAAGTTATATTTTATTTGCTTATTATAGGCGCAGCGGCCGGATCTATAGGTATTATTTTGACTATACTTATGCATACGATACAGCACTATGCTTTTGGATATGGTTTTCACGGCGAAGTATCTTTTCGGGAGGTTGTAGAATATGCATCCCCTTTACGCCGGCTTATTGTGCTGACAGGTTGCGGTGTGTTAGTGGGAGGAGCTTGGTTTGTTATTCATCGAATTTGTCCGCCGCTTGTTTCTATCAAGCAAACCGTTGATGATCCGACACGGGAGATGCCGGTGAAAACAACGGTTGTTCATGCTGTTCTTCAAATTATAACAGTTGCATTAGGTTCACCTCTGGGAAGGGAAGTTGCCCCAAGAGAAATGAGTGCAGCTTTTGCAACAAAATTATCTCAGGTTTTTCATGTTGATACAGAAACACGAAAATTATTATTAGCTTGTGCATCGGGTGCGGGTTTAGCAGCGGTGTATAATGTTCCTTTGGCGGCTGCCATATTTTCGTTGGAAACATTATTAATGCGCTGGGATTACCGATCTGTCAGTGCAGCCTTTCTATGCAGCGGTACTGCTGTTTATGTTGTACGTCAAGGATTGGGTGATTTGGTTCAATATCCTCTGCCACAAGTTGCGTTTGGTGAATCGACCGTTTTATTTGCAGCACTTATAGGACCTTTTATAGCGATTGCCGTTATTATTTTTGAAAAGAGCTTGAAGCCGTTTCCTTGTATCTCCAGAAATAATCCTAAAATAATAGTGGCAGCTATCATATCTTTTTTTCTCATCGGGGTGTTATCTATGTATTATCCGGAAATTCTAGGTAATGGGAAAGCGGGTAATCAACTTAGTTTCACAGATAGGATCAGTTGGCAATATGGTTTGGGACTTTTATCTACTAAATGGCTGGCAGTTATATTGGCAACAGCCGCAGGTGCTTACGGCGGCCGGATTACCCCTTCGATGATGCTGGGAGGAATGATAGGTCTGATTTCAGCAATTTTTTGGAATATGCTGTTTCCAGGTATTTCAGTATCCGTTGCTGTTATTGCCTTCGTTGGAGCTGCTATATTCTTGGGATTGGCACAAAAAATGCCGGTTACAGCTGTTGTGTTTTTATTGGAATTATCGCGATTTTCTCCTGCGTATTTGTTTCCTCTTTGCGTTTGTTTAGCTACGTCATTATGGGTATATAATACACTGCAATTTGCAAATTTACCGGTGAAAAGCTGGGAAGAAAGTCAAAGACATCCCCATATGGCTTATATTCTTTCTCATATTATAAAGTAATGAATTAGATGTCTGTTAAACAGCAGAGATACTTTTATGAAGGTATCTCTGCTGTTTTTTTTGTCAATCTGTACCACTAAAATATTTAATTTTTGTATATTTTAATGAATACACATTTGATGTATACTTAATTTTAGATTTTCCTGATGTGAAAGATCTAAAATATACAGGCGATAAGGATGATAACAGACAATGAGACAAAAAAGGATTGCCTTAATTAATGATTTGACTGGATTCGGAAGATGCTCGATTGCTGTGGAATTGCCGATTATTTCCGCTTTAAAAGTACAGGCATGTCCGTTGCCGACAGCCATACTTTCCGTTCATACGGGTTTTTCTGCTCATTATATGAGTGATTACAGTGAAAATATGCGGCCGTATATACGTAACTGGAAGGACAATCAATTGCAATTTGATGGGATTTGTACCGGATTTCTTAGTTCTGTCAAACAAATTGACATTGTTATTGAGTTTATAAAAAACTTTAAACATTCACATACACAAGTTATTTTTGACCCGGTAATGGGAGATTATGGTACATTATATGCATCCTACACTCCCGATATTTGCAATGAAATGCGAAGGCTCTTAACGTATGCTGATACGATAACGCCGAATCTTACGGAAGCTTGTGAATTGCTTTGCCTGCCATATCCGGATAGAGGCATAATTACAGAAAAAGCATTGCTTAAGATGGCGGAAGATTTATCTTCTAAAGGTCCTTCCCGTGTTATTATTACCGGTCTGGGAGGAAATAATACAATCAGCAATTATGTATATGAAAGAGGAAAAGACTCTCAAATTATCCGCACGTTGAAAATAGGCGGCAACCGGTCTGGTACGGGAGATATTTTTACCGCAATCATTTCTGCCTGCTTAGTAAAAGGAGAACCATTAATACCTTCTGTAAGAAAAGCAGTGGATTTTATTGTAAAAACATTGGTATATACTGAAAAACTAGGATTGCCTTGGAATTATGGATTGGCGTTTGAAGAATATTTAACAGAATTGAAATGAGGAGGACGGGCATATGATTATCTATACATATGACAAAGGGCGTTATTTAAGTCTGGAGGAAAGTTTAAAACGGCAGCCGCAAGGGAGGAGAAGTGTTTATATTAATATGACAAATCGCTGTAATTGTTCATGTACGTTCTGTTTGCGCAATCTCAAAAAAATGGATAAAACAGCAACACTTTGGCTGGAAACAGAACCTTCTGCAGAAGAGATACAGCAGATATTGGATATAGCACCTTGGCCGGTTATAAATGAAGTTGTATTTTGTGGATTTGGTGAACCCACGATGAGATTATCTGATGTAGTTCAACTGTTAACCTATATAAAACATAAGCACCCTGATGTACAAACACGGATTAACACAAATGGCTTATCCGATTTGGAATATGGCTATGATACATCTTCTGTCTTTGACCATCATATTTTAGATACTATATCTATTAGTCTGAACGCTTCGAACGCAGAACGATATTTATCACTTACGAGAAATACGTTTGGCATACAATCTTTTGAAGCGATGCTTACATTTGCAGGCCATTGCAAGAAATACATTCCGAATGTGGTAATGACGATTGTAGATAAAGTGGAAAGTGATGATGAAATTAAAGCCTGTCAAACACTATGTGCCCAACGAGGGTTAACACTGCGTATACGAGCGTATGAAGAAAATTAGATATGAATATCATGATTAATAGGAGTGTGTGACATGATGAAGTACAATAAAAGAAAACCTATGTCAGCATCGCGACGTATCTGCATAACAGCTGTTATGGCGGCGTTTATATGCATAATGACAATCGTTCCGCGCATTCCGATCCCATTGGGGTATGCTCATTTAGGTGATGCTGCCATTTTTCTGGCGGTTTTGTATGCGGGACATCGTGAGGGCGCTGTAGCAGCTAGTCTTGGTTCTGCATTTGCCGATTTTTTAGGAGGGTTTCCTATATGGATTCTGCCGACGATCCTCATAAAATATAGTATGGCGGTAATCCTTTGGCATATTGTAAAGAAACATGAAGCAGATATTCATATTTTGTCTGCCTATGCTTTTTGTGGACTCTGTTTATCGGGGGGATGGATGGTTATTGGTTATACTATATTCGGAAGTATTCTATATGGAGGAATCGCGGTTGGGTTGACTTCTGCACCGGGACTTTTTTTGGAAGGAGTAGTTAATATTGCAGCAGCTATTGCAGCGGGAATAGTATTAGAACGGAGCGGTATTTCCTTTACATATTTTGAATAAGAGAGATGTATAGTATAGATATCCGATTGCGGGGAGGAATATATATTGTTTTCTTACATGAATGAGCGTATAATGTTCGTTTGGAAAGAAACCAGTATAAGGGAGAGACCGATTTTGAAAAAGTTATTATCTATAGTTGCGGTATGTTTTGTTTTTTTTATGGCAGTATCGATGAGTTGTTTTGCACAAGAAGAAGGAACGGAAAGCCAGGAAAATATTTTACAATGGCTGGAACCAGCGGAAGGGGATTGGTACAGCACTAAAGGAAATTTGACGATGACGATCCAAGGAGATTATATTAATAATTGTAAAATTCTTGGAGCACAGTCTTGCACCTATGATTATCCGCAAGAGGGTACTTTTTGCGTTGCTGAAGCGGCAGGCAATCGTAATATTAAAATGGATTTATTTGGGAATAATGTACATCAATATCTTATTATTGATGATAAAATGGTGTTGCGACGCTCTATCCATCCTGAATATAATGAATCTGTCGGCGGAATCTATTTGGGTATGACACAGGAAGATGTATTGCAGCACTATACGCGTCCGGTAAATGTTATTGCCGAAAGTGGGACAGAACGGTGGGAATATGGAACCAATAAATTTGCTATCATTTTTAAAAGCAATATAGTAGTAGGTATTCGTTTATATAAAGATAGTACGATGCATTTTGATAAATCCGGGTTAGGAGCGGCAGCAATGCCGACCGCTTATGAAGAAGCCTATGGCATGGATAAAGTTCCTGTTGTTCCCGTTCAAGGGGACGGGATTTCATCTGCATATAAAATAGGGCATGGCGAATTTTTATTTTTTGGACCAGAGTATGTTCAATTATCTGTATATAACCGATAAAGGCATTTAATATATTAATGAATAATAAAACCATACAAAAAACACTGCAAATAAGTTCGAATTTTCTGCGGTGTTTTTTTGTGTGGGGCGCGGTAAACGGAGAATATATTAGCCGGAAAAAATACATTATGGTATAATCATAAGTAAAATGCATAAAGAGAAAAGAGTGAATATATATGTTGAATACTACATTGTGTTATATAGAAAAAAATAATTCTTATTTAATGCTGCATCGCATTAAAAAAAAGAATGATATTAATCATGATAAGTGGATCGGTATTGGTGGAAAATTTGAAGAGCGTGAAAGTCCGGAAGACTGCGTATTGCGTGAAGTCTACGAAGAAACGGGCTTGACATTGGTATCTTGGCGATATTGCGGTATTATTACGTTTATTTGTGATGAATATGAAACGGAATTCATGCATTTGTATAGCTCTGATTCTTTTTCTGGAGAATTGCGGGAATGTGATGAAGGTGTTTTGCAGTGGGTTCCCATTGAAAGAATAGTTGATTTACCCATTTGGGCGGGGGATAAAATATTTTTGAAATTGATGCAGCAGAAACAGGAGTTTTTCTCTCTGAAAGTTATGTACCAAGGTAACACCCTAGTGCATGCGATACTTAATGGAAAAGAAAACTTAGTTTAGTTATTTTTAAAATTTTTTGTTTTTAATAAAAAAACGATAGATAAAATTATATGTCTTAATAAAGATTATTACCTAATGACACCCTATTATATAACATGATAGGGTGTCATTAGGTTTTTCTTTATACTGTAAAATAAATATTTATTATATAAATATAAGTAAAAAGGTTTTAAACATCTATTC
>JALCNL010000078.1 GCA_022649055.1 Megasphaera sp. | reverse complement strand
AAACACAGGAAAAAGCTGGATTGTTACCGGATTATGCCGGATTTTTCATCAAGATGGTAAATCGGTGGCTCCTTTTAAAGCACAAAATACGGCAAGCAGTTCTTTTATTACGGATACAGGAGAAGAAATCAGCAGGGCGCAGGCTGTTCAGGCTGAAGCCGCGGATATTGAACCTACGAGTTTGATGAATCCCGTACTGCTGAAGCCTGTCGGAGAAAAAACATTTCAAGTGATTGTGCAGGGGCATCCTGTCGGCAGCATGACGGCGGATACATTCCAGATATATCACGATAAGAAGCTGGGGGCTGTTTTGCGGGAGTCTTATGAAGCATTGGCGGCCGTCTACGATATTGTTATTCTGGAAGGGGCGGGAAACCCATCGAAAGTCGATTCCAGTGAAGATGACCTGGCTAATATGGGGATGGCTAAAGTGGCACAGGCACCGGGAATCCTGGTTGCCGATATGGATAGAGGCGGTGTTTTTGCGACGCTGTTTGGAACTATTATGCTGATGCGGCCGGAAGAACGGGTGATGATCAAGGGGATTATTATCAACAAATTCAGTGGAGAACCCGACAGCTTGACGTCTGGGCTGCGCATGATTGAAGAAAAAACAGGAATTCCCGTTTTAGGTGTTGTTCCCATGGCTAATATCGATATAGAAGATAATCTGTCCGCAAGCATCAAAAGTGATGATGTGGAAAAAATTATTACCATCGACGTTATAGCGCTGCCGCATATTTCTAATTTTACGGACTTTAATGCGTTTGAATGTATTCCCGGCGTTGCATTGCGTTATATTCATAAGGGAAGCGAATTAACTGATCCGGATATGATCATTATTCCCGGGACATTGAATACGATCGGTGATTTGAAATGGATGCGCCAGAATGGCATAGAAGAAGCGATCTTAACGAAGGCTCGTGAAGGCGTCGTGGTATTTGGTGTTTGCGGCGGGTATCAGATGATGGGAGAAAAACTGGCTGATCCCTATCATGTAGAAGAAGGCGGTGTACTGAAAGGAATGGGACTGCTCAAGACAGATACGATGTTTTCCGACCGGAAACGGACTTTTCGCGTGGAAGGATTTTTTGGCAATGTCCGAGGTATCTTTCGCCAACTAAAAGGCAAACGCTTTTATGGATATGAAATTCATTCAGGGATTACCGATTTTCCTACGGAAGACTGCTTAACGCATATGCGGCCGACGTATGAACCGGGAGAAATAGTGCCGGAAGGTTCCCAGTATGTTGATGATGTGATGAATGTGTACGGAACGTTTATACATGGCATATTTGATTGTGAAGGCGTAGCGTCGACGATGGCCCGGGCACTTTTCTCCAAGAAAGGAAGAAAACCAGCTGACATGCAGAGTGTTAATTATCGCTCTTATAAACAAGAACAGTATGATAAACTGGCGGATTGCCTGCGTCGGCATATCGATATGGAGAAAATCTACAAGATAGTGGAGGAAGGATTATAATGGAGACCGGACTGATTCATGTATATTGCGGTGATGGCAAGGGGAAAACAACGGCTGCGCTGGGACTTGCTGTTCGCTGTGCGGGAAGGGGCGGAAAGATATTGTTTGTCCAGTTTCTCAAGGATCGTCCGACAGGAGAACTTGCATCCTTAGCCTTGATTCCCGGGATTACCGTAGTGCGGGGAACGGGAAATAAAAAATTTACCTTCCAAATGACAAAGGCCGAACGGAAGAAAGCACATGATATACAGAATTCCTTATTTGATACGGTGCTGGCGCAATGCCATACACGGCATCTTGATATGCTGGTATTGGATGAGATCTTGGTGGCCTGCAGTACGGGTCTGGTCGATGAATCAAAGCTGCTTTCATTTCTGCGTACTAAACCGGCTAAGCTGGAGGTCGTTTTGACGGGACGCGGTCCTTCCCAAGCGGTGATAGACGCCGCTGATTATGTATCGGAAATCTGTAAACGCAAGCATCCATATGATAGAGGACAGGTTGCGCGAATCGGCATAGAAGAATAATTTTTTTAAGGCACCGGTACGGTAATGTGCACAGATTTTATAATAAAAATAGGAGGGAGCAAGGGCTCTCTCCTATTTTATTCCCAATATTTTCTTGATTTCTTTGAGGTGGCTTTTACCTATTGGAATTTCGCCTAATTCTTTTTTTCCGGGTAATGGAATTTTCAGCCAATATGTGCTTTTATACCAGGGAAGGATCTCTCGGACTTGGGACAGATTGACCAGATAACTGCGATGTACACGCTTAATCGATGTATCCTTTAATTTTTCTTCTAAGGAGGATAGCGTATCATTATATGTATACATGCCGCTTAACGCGATTACATGGACGACGCCGCCGGTTACATGGATATACAGTATTTCCGACATGTCGACCAAGTTGATATGTCCGTTTTTTTCTACGACTAACTTATGCAGCGGTCTGGGAGAAATTTTTGGCAGGGAATCATCGATAGAATGAAGTTTTCTGTTTTTTTCGGCAGAAGACAGTTCTTTTAAACGGGCAATGGTATCATCGAGCCGTTCTTCATCGAACGGCTTCAGCAGGTAGTCTATGGCATGGACATCAAACGCATTGATTGCATATTCATCGTATGCTGTGGCGAAAACAATCAAGGTATTCTGTGATAATTTACGGATAATACGGGCTGTTTCTATCCCGCTGATACTGCGCATCTGGATATCGAGGAATACGACATCCGGTTTCAGCTGCGCGGTTTTGGCAACGGCTTCTTCCCCGCTGTCGCACTCGGCACAGATAGTTAAATCGCTGTAGCGGGATAATAAATAGTGGAGTTCATCGCGAGCCGGTTTTTCGTCGTCTACAATGATGACATTAAGCATGAACTATAACCTCCTTTGATTTTGGCACCGTTGTTGGCAATAATTGTTTCGGCAAATGAACGAAGACCGTGGTTCCCTGCCCTAAGGTGCTTTCGATCTTAAGGCCGTAACGGTCTCCGTACAAGCCTTGAAGGCGCGCGTTGACATTATATAATCCAATATGATCTTGCTGTTCATGGAACACTTCGTCAGTTACGGTCATGCCGATACCGTCGTCCTGGATGGTAAAGCAAATCGTATCCTCTTCTAATGATCCTTTTATTGATAAAGTTCCACCGTTTTCTTTTTTGTGCAGGCCGTGTTGCAGCGCATTTTCAACAAGAGGTTGCAGCGTCAAGGATGGAATTCCGTAGGAGAAAATGTCAGGATCAATAGATTCTGTAATGGATAATTTATCGCCATCCCGTATTTTAGCAATTTCCAAATAGGCGTGAACTTGGAAGAGTTCTTCGCGGATAGAAATGATTTTCCCTGTTTTTTGCAGGGAAAATCGGAATAAGGAGCTTAGCTTAGTTAAGATATGACGTGCCGTATCCGGTTGTGTACGGATGAGCGATGAAATCGTATTTAACGTATTGAACAGGAAATGCGGGTTGATTTGCATGTGAAGTGCCATCAATTTCGCTTTGTCGGCCAACTTTGACTGGTTGTCCAGTTCTGCTAAATCAAGTTGAGTTGAAAAAAGTGTGCCGATATCCTTGGCGAAAACAAAATCGGAATGACTGATAGCATTTGCCTGTGTATAATACATTTTTAGAGTACCGGCTAAATGGTTGCGTTTAAATAAAGGTACGACGATTGCCGAGGCTAGTTTGCAGCCGGGGTAAGAGCAGCCGATTTCCTCGTGATTGGTAGCGACGGTTATTTTTCCGGTTTTCAAGGTATGACAAGTGGCACTGGTGAGGCCATCATTGCGATGGGGACCATGGTGTGCACTTTCGGCTCCGGCAAATCCCAGTACTTCCGTCGTATTTGTCAAGGCAACGGCTTGGTAATCTGTTGTTTGAAGAATGATATTGACAGCGGCCTGGGCATTTTTTTCCGTCAGTCCCGTACGAAGGTATGGCAAGGTATGATTTGCGATATGCAGCGCTCGATGAGATTGTTCGGCAGAAATTCTGTCTTCTTGTTCAAAGGCCCGACGGACGATGACCATAAAGATGACAAGACCCATGGAATTAGCTGCCGTCATGGGAAATCCGATGGTATTGACTAATTCCAAGGCGCGCGAAAACGGATATGCCGTGAGCAAAATCATAACCATTTGTAGGATATTGACGGTAATTCCCAATGTAAAAATAACGATCCAAGGTATTTTTTTCTTTTGATAATAATAGCATATAAAGCCGGAAATCAAACCTGAGAACATACAGGACAAGGAACAGGGCAGCGCGGTGAAGCCGCCCATCGTATAACGGTGGATTCCCGTAATGATCCCTACAACAGTGCCGATAATCGGTCCGAATAGCAGACCGCAGAGCATGATGATGACTTCGCGGGAGTTGGCAATGGCATCATTGATGGGTACACCGGCATAGGAGCAAAAAATACCCATGCCACTGAATAAAAGAATAATAATGACATTTCCCATAGAACCTATTTTACGTGTGAGGACTTGATGAAATACGGTCGTTTGCGTCAGCATATAGCCGGATATGGCGACGAGGCTGATGCGTTCCAGCATTTCTAATAACAAATTGGATATGACAAGCATCTTTATATAAATCCTTTCTCATAAATAGATAGTATAATACCATCTTAGTATAGCATATTTGCATGTACATTCAATCGGTAGAAAGAAAAATTCATTTATATGAAAGGCGCTCTATGGTATAATTAAATCATTACAGTATATTTATCCGTTGTGTGAGGTGTGTACCAAATTGGAACAAGCTGTGCGAAAAGTCTTAATAGCATTAACCGGTAAAGGCTATGAAGCGTATATCGTCGGAGGCGCTGTACGGGATTTATTGCTGCATCAGGTACCCCACGATTATGATATTACGACCTCCGCCCATCCGGAGGAAATCCGTGCGGTTGCCGATGAGCAGGGATGGCGTGTTGTAGATATACAAGGCGCCCAGTTCGGTATTATCGCGATTCTTGTGGATTCTGTGGTTGTAGAGACGGCAACCTTTCGCGGAGAATCCTATGGGACCGATAGCCACCGGCCTGAAAAGATATGGTATGCGACTACGCTGCAAGAGGATGTAAGCCGCCGTGATTTTACGGTGAATGCGTTGGCAATGGACGTATCCGGAACGATATACGATTATGTAGGCGGATGCAAGGATATACGTAAGAAGCGTCTGGCCGCGGTGGGGGATCCCGTGCGTCGGTTTCAAGAAGATGCACTGCGGCTGTTTCGTGTCTGTCGTTTTACGGGACAATTGGATTTTTTGCCGACTAAAGATGTATTGGCAGCGATGCCGCGTGCATTTTCCCGTGTAGAGGGCCTTTCGTTGGCACGTGTTGTTGCTGAAATTGACAAACTTATGGTTACACCGTATGTCGCAAAAGGCTTGGATGTTTTAGTGCGGTCCGGACTGGGTGACTGTTGCTGCCGAAAGAAAAAAAGCGGCGTCTATACACTTGTTCCGATTTTACCGGAATTAGCACATTTGCCGCATACACCGCAGTCCCGTCCTTTTCATGCTTTTGACGCATGGTTCCATACGCTGGCAGCGGTAGCACATACACCGCCGGAGCTGACGGTACGGTATGCGGCACTGTTCCATGATGTAGCCAAAGGGCTTCCCGGTATTCGCGGTGTCCATCAAGGACGCCTGACAGATTATGGACATGATGAAAAGGGTGCAGCAATAGCAGCACAGATTTTAACTCGCTGGGAAAAACCGGAAGCCTGGGTGTGTCGGGTAGCCTGGCTTGTAAAAACGCATATGAAATTCCATTATTTTGCCAATACGGGGATGGGAGATGTGGATAAGTGGCTGCGCAAGGAAGCACAGCAAGGTCCATTCCACAGAACAGGTGATCTTACCGAGGCAGTCGGACAGGCGACGCAGCTGGCTATCGGCGATGTGCTGGCTTGCAGCGGTTCGTCTGATACCAACGGTACGGCATCTTTTGGAGAATATATGCAGCTGTTGGCTGGACAAATGCCGGTCCATACGAAAGATTTGCATTATGACCGGCGCATACCGGAACAGTGTGGCATTTTAACGGGGGCTTGCTTGCAAGTATTATTGCAGCGAGTACAAAATAAAAATTTAAAAAATGATCCGGAGATATTAGCCAAGGCTGCCGGCAAATGGTTACAGCGGCAGCGTGGGGCTTATGATAATGACGATGAAAGCAAACAATAAAACTTGTACTAACAATCGAATACGCAGGAGAATCAGTACTTGCTTGGTTCTTCTTCTCGGCATGTGCATTATCATCGGAGGCCGGCTTTTTTGGCTGCAGGTCGTTCAAGGCAGCATGTTAGCGAAACGGGCGGATATGCAGTCGGAAGAAGATCGAAAACTGCAATCACCGCGGGGGACTATTTTTGATAGAAACGGGAATATACTTGCCGTAAGTTCTATTGCCAAATCATTGTATGCGGATCCTACGATGATTAATCGGTCACCCGCGGAGTTAGCTGTACTTTTAGCTCCGTACATTAATCTTGAACCGCAGCAAATCCAAGAACGGTTGCAGCGGGATACGGCGTTTGTCTGGCTGCAGCGGACGATGGATCACGAAAAATACGAAGCGCTGCAAGTTATGATCCAACGTGAAAAGCTCAAGGGACTGGCATTTATTGATGAAAGCTGCCGTTCTTATCCTAACGGTAGTTTGGCGGCTCAACTTGTCGGTTTTGTCGGGGATAATGACCAAGGACTGGATGGGATTGAAATGGTGCTGGACAAGGAAATTAAAGGAGATGTCCGTAAATTTCGGCTAACGACAGATCGCAATAATATACCTATTTTTGAATCGACGCTGGAGCAAATTTTGCCGGACAAGCAACGATCTGTTCAATTGACGATCGATAATACGATCCAGTATGTAGCGGAAAAAGGACTGGATATGGTCGTGAAGCAAAGTCATCCTACCGGAGCTTCTGTCATTATTATGAATCCTAAAAACGGAGAGATTTTGGCTATGGCCAGCCGGCCTACGTTTGACCCTAACCAGTACGGCAGGGGAAACAGCGAATCATATAAAAACCGGGCCGTGATCAATATGTATGAACCGGGTTCTACCTTTAAAGCCATTGTGGCGGCAGCTGCTCTGGATGCGGGAACATGGGGAGTAGATACGACATATAATGATGTAGGATATATTAATATTGATGACCGGCAAATCCGCAATTGGGATGAGACCGGCATGGGTATCGTAACATTAAAGGATATATTGAAGTTTTCCATTAATACGGGTATGGCTAATATAGGACTTCATACAGGCGGAGATATTTTGACCTCCTATGCCAAGAAATTTGGGTTTGGCAAACCGACGGATATAGAACTTCCGGGAGAAGGAACGGGGATACTCTTTGATCCCAAAACAATGAGCCGTGTCGATGTAGCGACCATGTCCATCGGGCAAGGTGTGGCAGTTACACCGCTGCAGATGGTGCAGGCTTTTGGGGCGTTGGCAAATGGTGGACATATGATGAGACCTCATGTGCTTAAGGAAATAGATAATCCCGACGGATCGGTATATGAAAAAACGAAATCGCAGGAAATAGGTACGCCTGTTTCGGAGGAAGTGGCGCATACCATCGCTTCTATTTTAGAGCAGGAAGTATCTTCCGGCGGTGGACAGAATGCCAAAGTGGAAGGATATCAATTCTGCGGTAAGACAGGGACGGCACAACGGCTGAATGCCGAAGGAACAGGATATGCAGAAGGGCAGTATATCGGTTCTTTCATCGGATTCGGACCGTACGATGATCCGCAATATGTAGTACTTATCGTTGTTGATAATCCTTCGGGAACTTATTATGGTGCACAAGTGGCAGCACCTATTTTTAAAGAAATGATGACGCAGATCGTACGCATTAAAGGGATACGTCCAACGACTTCCGTTACCCATACCGATCTTCCTAAAAAGCAAGAGGCAATCAAAAAAAGGACGATTCCTGATGTGGTACAAAGCAGTGCCGGTATACTGCTGCCTTCTTTTATCGGCTGGGATAGCCGGGATGTAAATGACTGGCTTGATAAAGCGGATCTCGGATTTGTTCCCAATGGGACAGGACGTGCTGTTTATCAGAATCCGGCCAGTGGCCGGTATGTGGAACCGGGAACGGATGTCCACGTGACATTTATGCGATAGAGGTGACACTATGGAGATATTAGATGGAAAAGCCGTTGCTGCTTTTCATAGGGAACAGATTGAACAGCGATTGGATGATTTGCATGAGCGGCAGATTCATCCGGAATTGGCCATCATCTTGGCCGGTTCGGATAAACCGTCGGCTATGTATGCCAAATCAATGTGCAAGGTAGCCTGTTCGATGGGACTCAAAGCAGAAATATATGCAGAGCCTGGTACGGTCAGGGAAAACGAATTGATTGCCATGATCGAACATTTTAATGAACAACCGTCTATTTTCGGTATCTTGATGATGATGCCGCTGCCGTCGCATATGAATGCGAACCGGGTCGTGAATTGTATTGATCCTCGCAAAGATGTGGATGGCTTAACGGATAAAAGCATTGCCGACTTGTTTACGGGCCGTCCGGGTTTTGTTCCCTGCACGCCACGGGCGGTTATATCCATCTTGGATTATTATCATGTTTCTTTGTCAGGTAAAGAGGTGGTTATTGTTGGCCGCAGCAACGTGGTGGGAAAGCCACTGGCTCAATTGTGTCTTAACCGTAATGCCACGGTGACGCACTGCCATACCCGCACACGTGAATTAAGCGAGGTGACTCGACGAGCCGACATATTGATTTCTGCTGCCGGACGCGCTAAACTAATACGTAGGGATATGATAAAACCCGGGGCAGTAGTAATTGATGTCGGAATCAATCGATGGGAAGGGAAGACCGTCGGTGATGTTGATTTTGAAGAGGTAAAAACCGTCGCCGGAGCTATTACGCCGGTACCGGGAGGCGTTGGCGCCGTTACGACAATGATGATCGTTGAAAATGTAGTTTGCGGAACAAAGCAAACGGAGTGAGTGTTTGAAAAGAAGGTGTAAAAAATGCATTTAGCAGATAGTTTTTTAGTACATTATTTGAATCGTTTTGATAAGTATTGCTTTCATGTGATTCTTCATGGAAAAACGTATACCGTGGGGGAGGGAAAGCCTGTATTTCAGGTCACCATACATCAGGATATTCCGAAAAAAGAATTACTGGCGTCTACTTCGCTGGCGCTCGGTGAAGCTTACATGCGTAAAGATATTACCGTTGACGGAGATTTATTTACTGTGCTTAAATGCTTACTGGAACAGACCAGTCAATTTTCTTTGGATAAGAATGCGTTGGGAAATATCTTGTATACGCCGGAATCCAAAGCTAAGCAGAAAGTACAAGTTTCTTCCCATTATGATTTGGGCAATGACTTTTATAAATCATGGCTTGATCCGTCCATGAGTTATTCGTGTGCCTATTTTAAACATGCTGATGATACGCTGGAACAGGCTCAGTATAATAAAGTTCATTATATTTTAGATAAGCTGCATTTGGAAAGAGGAATGTCCCTTCTCGATATTGGATGCGGTTGGGGATATTTACTGCTGGAAGCGGCTCAAAAATATGGTGTAAAAGGGTATGGTTGTACGCTGAGCAAAGAACAGTGGAAGAAAGGACAGGAACGGATTCAAAAACTTGGTTTGGAAGGGCAGGTGCAAATCGATTTATTGGATTATCGCGATTTAAGTGAAAGCGAACGCAAATATGACCGTATCGTCAGTGTTGGGATGATCGAGCATGTTGGGCGTTCCAATTATCCCTTGTATATGGAAAAAGTGGATCATCTGCTGGTCGATGGCGGTGTGTTCATGCTTCATTATATCAGCGGACATGATGAAGAAATCGGCAATCCCTGGATGCGAAAGTATATTTTCCCAGGCGGTACGCTGCCCTCGCTGCGGGAAATCATCAATCTAGCGTATGATTATGATTTTCAAGTACTGGATGTAGAAAGCCTGCGCCGCCATTACTATAAAACACTGCATTGCTGGTATCAGAATTTTGAGAAGGTTCGTGATATGATCATTGAGGATAAGGGGGAAGAATTTGTGCGGATGTGGGAACTATATCTGTGTGGTTGTGCCGCATCTTTTTACATCGGCAGTATCGACGTACATGAAATCCTGATGACGAAAGGAACCAATAATCAGCTCCCCATGATCCGGTGGTATTAAAAATATACGATCTGGCCATATAATATACATAAAATAGAGCTGTAATTATTGAAAATAAGATATTTTTGTAGTAAGATAAAAAGATAAAGAGTATCAGTGCTTTTACTGATAATTCAATTACGAAGGAGGCTTTTACTATGACACAAGTAGAATTTTATCGCTGTGAATTATGCGGCAACATTATTGCAATTGTTCATGATGGAGGGGGCAGACAATTAACCTGCTGCGGACAGACTATGAAGCATTTGGAAGCAGGCGCTGTGGATGCAGCCAAGGAAAAACATATTCCTGTTATTGTAAAGGAAGGTGGAAAGATAAAAGTTACGGTTGGGTCAGTGGAACATCCTATGCTGCCGGAACATTTCATTCAATTTGTGGCACTTGCTGCCGGAGATAGACTGATGATTAAGTATCTAAAACCCGGTGATGCACCTAAAGCGGAATTTTGTGAAGTTCCTTCTGGTACAGTATATGAATACTGTAATCTTCATGGCCTTTGGAAAGCGGATTTTTAATTGGCTTGCCAGTATTGTATATAAAAGGATCTGCGATGCAGATCCTTTTTTTTCAAAAAAAACAGGTGGGAAATCATTGATTTCCCACCTGTTATGATTGCATGACCTTATACTATTATTTTGAATAGAATTCGACAATTAGTGTTTCGTTGATTTCAATCGGAAGTTCATCACGTTCCGGAATACGAGTCAACGTACCTTCAAAGTTATCAAAGTTCTTTTCGATATACGGAA
>JALCNL010000077.1 GCA_022649055.1 Megasphaera sp. | reverse complement strand
CGAACTACTAAGCTTTCGGATATCTTAGGACATGATGGATGCTATGAAGAAGTTATCCATCGCGACAATCTTGTTGTCATGCAATAGTATAAAGGAGGATAGAATGATGGAATCGGAAGTGGTCATTAAGGCGAAAGCAGCTCAAGCAGCTTCGCGGGAAATAGGAATAGCATCCACAGAACAGAAAAATAAAGCATTGATATACATTGCAGAATTATTAGAAAAAAATACAGATGATATTATTGCAGCTAATATGCAGGATATAGAACATGCACGGACACGCGGCATGTCGGAAGCGATGCTTGATCGATTGAGACTGACAAAAAGCCGTATAGAGGATATGGCGGTTGGTGTACGGCAAGTTGTTGATTTACACGATCCCGCACATATCTCGTTAAAAGAAATATGTCGTCCGAATGGACTGAGAATTACCAAAGTGACCGTTCCACTTGGCGTTGTTGCAATGATTTACGAATCACGCCCTAATGTCACTGTTGATGCAGCTGCTCTTTGCATTAAATCAGGAAATGCTTGCGTTTTACGAGGCGGCAGTGAATCTATCCATTCTAATACTGTTCTTGTACGTATTTTAAAACAAGGTCTGCAGCAGGCAGGTCTTAATCCGGATAGTGCAGCACTATTGGAAAATACGGATAGAGCTTTGGTAGAAGAACTGTTGACACTGCGTCAATATATTGATGTAGCGATTCCGCGCGGCGGTGCCGGGCTTATTCAGATGGTTGTGCGTACTGCCAAAGTGCCGGTAATTGAAACAGGAAGCGGGGTATGTCACATTTATGTTGATAAGCAAGCGGATCTTGATATGGCGGTACGTATTGTAGAAAATGCAAAAGTGTCACGCCCTTCTACTTGCAATTCGATGGAAACTCTTCTTGTCCATGCAGATATAGCAGAGGATTTCTTACAAAGACTTACTCCTGTTTTACAAAAACAAAATGTAGAGATGCGTGGCGACATACTGGCTCAAAAGGCAGGCACAGGTGTCAAAGCTGCTAATGATACAGATTGGGGACAAGAATATAATGCGTTGATCATGTCAATAAAAACAGTAACTTCTATGGATGAAGCCATGGAACATATCAGAAGATATGGAACAAAGCATTCGGAGGCTATTGTGACAGAAGATACGGCAGCTGCTGAACGTTTTTTACGGGAAGTAGATGCAGCGGCGGTATATGTTAATGCTTCGACTCGCTATACAGACGGTTTCGAATTCGGATTTGGTGCCGAAATCGGAATTAGTACACAGAAACTTCATGTTCGCGGTCCTATGGGATTGGAGGCTTTAGTCAGTTACAAATATATCATTCATGGCCAAGGGCAGATCCGTACATGATGTCGCTTATACGCGGTTATATACGTACGTTTCGTCAGTATGCGAGTTCACCTAAAACACAGTATGAGTACAAACATTATGCCTTGTTTTTATTGCTGTTTCTGATGGTATTGATAGTAGTTTGGGGAGGAATATACCTATATCATGGATATACGTAAAATCGGAATCATGGGCGGTACCTTTAATCCTATACATTTGGGACACTTGATGATTGCCGAAGAAGCACGACAGCATTATGGATTGGAAAAAGTGATTTTTATTCCTTCCTATATTACACCGAATAAAGATATGACAGGAGCGGCAGCGAAACAGCGCTTGGAAATGACGCGGCTGGCTACCTGTGATAATCCGTATTTTATGGTAAGTGATATAGAAATTCAGCGTAAAGGATGTTCTTACACCATTGATACACTTCGTTATTTGAAAAAATTATATGGTATATCTTGTCATCTTTTTTTTATATGCGGTACGGATACGATACAAGATCTGCCTAACTGGAATAACCCGGAACAAGTATTGGATCTTTGTGAGTTTGTAGGAGCTACACGTCCTGACGGAACGGAAACTATTGATAATATTATTGCATATTTTGGAGAATTAGGCAGACATATTCATAAACTGGAAGTCCCGACGATGGAGCTTTCTTCTACGGAACTTCGATATCGCCTGCAGCATGGCATGTCTGTCCGATATTTACTTCCCAGTAAAGTTCGAGATTATATCATTAAAAATGAGGTTTATTTATGTATGAAAAATGTAAAACACGAATAAAAAATGACTTGACAGCGATTCTTTCAAAAAACAGATATACACATGTATTAGGAGTTGCGGCAGCAGCTAGAGAATTGGCGGAACGCTATGGTAGTGATTTAGATAAAGCAGAATTAGCAGGACTGTTGCACGACAGTGCTAAAGAATTAAAATTGTCAGAAATGCAGCAGCTAGCTGAACGCTCTTTTGGAGACCAACTTCCTCCTGAAATTACAGCTGTTGGAAGTTTGCTGCATGGTTATGCAGCAGTAACGATTGCTAAAGAAAAATACAATGTTCACGATGCCGATATTTTAGCGGCGATAGCTCATCATACGACCGGAGCCTTGCATATGAGTGTGTTGGAAAAAATTGTGTTTCTTGCCGATTATATTGAAAAGAGTCGTAATTTTAACGGTGTGCAGCGATTGCGAGAAATGGCAGTAAAAAATTTGGATCAGGCGGTTTTGTATGGATTTGATTTGACAATCTCACATTTATTGGAACAGAGAAAGCAGATTTATGTAGGTACAGTTCGCTTTCGCAATAGTCTGATTGAATATATGGAAAAATGTAATAGGGAGTGCAGATAGATGGAACGCAAAAAAAAGACACGACACCGGCGCTATCAATCGAATTTGCCAAAGAAAAAGCGCAATATCAAAAGAATACTGATAGTCGTTTTAGTCTTTGCTGCGGTTATTTGGATGATGGTGACAGCATATCAGCGATATAGTCAAACCAGGAATACACAGTTGCAAAACCGAATTGACGCTGTTCAAAATGGTTCTTCTGATTCTTTCACACAGGTTAGTCCGGATATTCCTTTATATGTACTTCTTGTCGGGGTGGATGATAAAACTCCACGCCAAGCCAACTTTGTTGCTTTAGCAGCTGTCAATAAAGAGAAAAAACATATTGATTTTATCATGCTTCCCGATAATACAAAGATAGAAGGCCGTCAGGAAAAAGGTAATCAACGATTGGCCGATATTTACAGTGAAGGCGGGTTAAAACTGACGCAAGCTGTAGTAGAAGATATTTTCCATATTCCTATTCCTTATTATGTTGTATTGACGCAGGATTCATTTAAAAAACTGATGAATGAGAATAATGGAATATCTATCTATGTGGAACGAGATATGTATCATGAAGATCAGCAAGGTACTACCGATATTGATCTCCGGCAGGGGTATCAGCATCTGGATGGGGATAAAGCGCTGGGATATATGCGTTATGTAGATCAAGACGGACAGTTGCCGCGGGTACAGCGTCAGGAACGTTTTGTAAAACTTTTTTATACGGAAATGGAAAAACATTTTGGTGTGACAAACATGTTCCGTATGTACAGGTATTGGAAAAATGTAGATTCTAATATTTCAGCTAAAGAAATAGCTGGATTAGCATATATATTTAAAGATACACCTGTTTCGAATATTACTTTTTATATCTTGCCAGGCGAATATTCTAAGATAAAAGACCAGATGTACTGGTCATATGATCCGATTAATGTGCAGAAAATACTGGGAAATTCCAATAATGCTATAGCTACGGATCCCAATGCAGTAAAAAATATAGATAATAAATAATTTTACACGTATGGTTATTGAAAGGGAGTTAACTAATGACAGAAAAACAAAAAAAATCTTATGAAATAGCGGCGCAGGCAGCATATGATAAAAAAGGAATGAATATCACGATACTGGATATGAAAAACACCTCTATCATGGCCGATTATTTCTTGATTTGCAGTGCTAAGAATATCCGACAAACACAAAGTATTGCTGACTATGTGGAAGAACAGCTTAAAAACAATGAAATGGAAGTTCGGCATGTAGAAGGTTACCGATCAGGCCGTTGGATACTTCTTGATACGGGGGATATGATTGTACATATATTTACGGAAGAAGACCGCAGCTTTTATGATTTAGATAATTTGTGGTGTGATGCCGGACGCATTGCGTTCGCAGGTGAATAAGATGGCAGAAACATTACAAGAAAACAGTATTGTTTCTTTAGAGGTACTCCGTTTAGGAGAAATGGGAGCTTTTTTGAACGGAGGTACGGGCAATACAAATGATGATATTCTTTTGCATAAGAACCAGCAGACAAAACCTGTAAATGTGGGGGATATCGTTACGGTATTTTTATATCACGACCCGGCAGGCCGATTGACTGCCAGTATGAACTTGCCTAAAATTAAGGTAGGACAGATTGGGTATACTCCTGTTATTAATACTACTCGATTTGGAGCTTTTGTTGATGTAGGGACAGAACGAGGGATTTTTATGCCTTTTGCAGAAATGAAAGGACGTCCTAAAGAGGGTGAATACGTATGGGTCAAATTGTATGAAGACAAATCTCATCGTTTGGCAGTGTCTATGGAAGTGGAAGATGAAATGCGGCGGGCTTCCAAGGCTGCTGCAGATGCTAAAGTCGGTGACTGGGTAGAAGGTGCCGTATATAATATGACCGATCAAGGGGCCTATCTCATGACACGGGAACGATGGATTGCTTTTTTACATCGCAGTGAATTTACCCGTCCTATATTGATAGGACAAATGATAAAAGGCCGTATTACCTATTTGCGTGAAGATGGCCGTATTAATATTTCATTGCGTCCTACAAAAGAAAATGCTATGCAGGATGATTGTGATAAAATTATTGCTTTTTTAGTAGAAAGAAAGGGAAAGATCCCTTATGGAGATAAAACAGCCCCTGCTGTTATTAAAACAAAATTTGGCTTAAGTAAAGCGGCTTTTAAAAGAGCGATAGGACATCTTATGAAAGAAAAAAAAATAAAGCAGGAAGATGGTTGGACATATTTGATACCTTCGACTGAAACAGATGAGGATAAAGGGAATATAGAGATATCATAACAAAGAACTGCAGTAAATATAAATTTACTGCAGTTCTTTGTTATGAGGGGAACGTATGTAACGGCCTGTACTATCTTCCCATATAAATCCCTTTATAATAAGTGTGGTTATCGTGCGGCTGATGGTACCGGCATCTATTTGAGAACGTACAATAAGATCATCTTGGGATAACGCTTCGTCATAAGAAATGAACTTTAAAAGTGTATTTTCCAGCAACGTGAGAGACATATAGTTATGCTTATCTGGTGGTGAATCTATAGATATACTGGAATTCCAGCCATATTCGTTTAATAGGTCATCTGTTTTGGTTAGTGGAATAGCTCCGATGCGCAGCAACTCATTTGTACCTTCACTGGTTTTGGAAAATATACTGCCGGGTACAGCAAATACGTCGCGTCCTTCTTCCAAAGCAAAATCCGCGGTTATCAAGGAACCGCTCCGTTTGGCAGCCTCTATGACGATGACACAGCGGGCCAATCCACTGATAATACGGTTGCGAGCTGGAAAATGTTGTGGCAGCGGTTCGATTCCCGGAGCATATTCAGATATAATTGCACCTTTCATATCCAATATATCCTGAAATAATCGTTTATTTTCAGGAGGGTACCATGTATGAAGACCGCAGGCCATAACTGCGATAGTTGGTTTTTCTTCCTGCAATGCTCCTATATGTGCCGATGTATCTATTCCTCGTGCACCGCCGCTTATGATCGTGATATCCTGAGCACTCAGATTTTGTGCAATATGGAGTGCTGCATTCTTACCATATGGAGTACAACGGCGAGACCCTACGATTGCCACACTTTTAATGTTGACAGGTAACGTTCCACGATAGAATAACGCAGCAGGAGGATTGTAGGTTTGTGATAAAAGTAGGGGATATTCCACATCCTGATAGCTAATTATCTGTAAATTAAGCTGATTTATATGGGTTAAAAAACGGTCCCAGTCAAAACACTTTTTTTCCTGTGAAATTTTTAATTGTTTTTCTATGCAATGATGCAGTATATTAAAAATTTCTTTGTCTGCTGTATTCCAAGCTTTTTCCGCAGAACCGAAATAATTGACTAATTTACGTACGCCGCTGGGACCTATAAAAGATAATGATTGCCAAGCGGCAGTATAGAGTTGTTCATTTGTCATTGTTTTACATCCTTTGCAAATTGTTGCGATAGCTTAACGCTTCGGCGACATGTATATCTTCAATAACGGCACTGCTGTTTAAATCGGCAATTGTGCGTGATACCTTTATGATGCGGTCATAACTTCGGGCACTGAGTTTTAGTTTATCAAATGAGGCATGAAGAAGTTTTTGTGCTTCTTTGGTCATAGGGCATGTTTCTTTAAGAGCTCGATGACTCATATGCGCATTACAGGCAATATGGTAACTATGCAGTCTTGTCTCTTGCAAACGGCGTGCTTTTAATACGCGCTCACGTATACAATCGGATTTTTCTTGCGGTAGTTCTGATGTCAGTTCGGTGTATTGAGGACGTTGTACTTGTACGTGGAGATCAATGCGGTCAAGAAGCGGTCCTGATATTTTTCGAATATATCGACGAATTTCGCCAGCCGTACAAGTACACTCTCTGTCTTTATCACCTAAATAGCCACAGGGGCAGGGGTTCATGGCAGCGATAAGCATAAAACGAGCAGGATAAGACAATGTTGCATTTACACGCGCTATATTCACTATTCCATCTTCCAGTGGTTGTCGGAGAACCTCTAAAACAGATCGGGGAAATTCCGGAAATTCGTCAAGAAATAATACTCCATTATGGCTTAGAGTAACTTCGCCCGGTTTAGGAATTGTACCGCCGCCTATAAGCCCGGCAGTAGAAATCGTATGGTGCGGACTGCGAAAAGGTCGTTCTGTCAACATGTCAACTTGTTGAAAAAGTCCGGCTACGCTGTATATTTTTGTAACCTCCAATGATTCCTGTATATTCATCGGCGGAAGTATAGTGGCAATCCGTTTGGCCAACATGGTTTTTCCCGCTCCCGGGGTACCTATCATCAATACATTGTGCCCACCGGCTGCCGCAATTTCTAAGGCCCTTTTTGCTGTATATTGACCTTGTACTTCTGAAAAATCAACATTATATTCTGGAACCGTCAGCAGTTCCTTTGCTCGGACAGCAGGAGTAAGCGGGGAAAGACCATTGAGATGATTAATTATTTCACAAAAAGTAGAGACACTATAGATATTCATATTTTCGCAAAGAAGCGCTTCCGTCGTATTTTCAGGACAGACATATACCTGTTTAAATCCTTCATACATACCTTGCAGGACCATAGAAAGAACACCTGTAACAGGGCGCAGATGTCCGTCTAATGACAGTTCTCCGATAAATAAAGAACCAGTAGTTTTGTCAGCAGCAATTTGACCGCTGGATACCATAATGCCGATGGCAATAGCGGTGTCTAAGCCGGCGCTGTCCTTCTTTAAATCGGCTGGAGCCAGATTTACTGTTATTCGGCGCATAGGAAAATCATATGCGGAATTTTTCATAGCAGAACGTACTCGTTCTTTGGATTCTTTAACGGAAGTAGCTGCCAGACCTACAATTTCAAAAGCAGGAAGTCCGTTTGAAATATCTGTTTCTACTTTAATGATATTGCCGTGGAGTCCTAATGTTGTAGCTCCGTGTATACATGCAAACATAAGTATTCCTTTCTAATAGGAAACGATAAATGCGTTTTTGATGTGATGTATGCGGTAGCTTTTGTCAGTTGCTGCGATCACTTCTATTACGTCAAATCGGCAAGGGGTGTTCCAACTGTTTTTCTGGGTTAAATATCCTTCAGCAACTTTTTTTAATTTACATTGTTTACGATATCCAACGGCTTCGGCTGGACAGCCGTATTGAAAAGAAATACGGGTTTTTACTTCTATAAAAATAATCATGTTACTTTTTTGTGCGATAATATCTATTTCGCCGATACGTGTCCGAAAGTTTTTAATGAGAATACCGTACCCCTGTTTTCGGAGATATTTGACTGCTAATGATTCTCCGATGTTTCCCAGTTCTTTATCTTTCATTTCCTGAAAATCCTTTCTTTATGAATATACAATACACTATATCAAGCAATTATTAAAAGAATATAGTTTCGTTATAAAAATAAAATTAAAAAAACGAAGAAAGATTTCTTATCGATTAAAATTAAATTAAGAATGTAATTATGGCAATTATGTGACACTTATTTCACAGTTTCTTTACTCTTTGAATAAGCTCATAGACGTCGTAAGCAGTCTGAATTATAATATGTTTTGTATAAAAGAATAAATAAGTATTGGGTGTATGAAAGTAAAGAAAGGTGGTAAAGGAACATCATTCGTATTTGCAGTATGATAGCAGTGTAAATGAGTTTCAGTACTTTCTTGTTTTTATGATATCTTGAGTTCTTTTCCTGTTAGCCATTGCGGGAAGTAGTGTAGTAAGGAAAAGGCAAAAATAGAAAAAGAGGGATTGATTACATGAAAAGTAAATTAATCGAAGCATTGGCATTGCGTTATGAACCAGTGGCCGTTTTGCTTAGCAATAAAAAGCCAGAATATGCACTGCAAAGTAAGGAAGGTATTAAAAACTGTATTATTTCTCTGTTTATTGCAGCAATGAAAGGAAAATCCTCTGTTTTTGAACGAAAAACTAACCTGTGTTCTGATGCCATAGCCGGATTAGGTTTTGGAACATTTCCGAATCATCCTGAGGGAGTTGCGTATTTTTTGACGACAGAAAAAACGAGACAGTTTGAAAGAGGGGGATGTATAAAAACACCGGAACTTGGTAAAAACTTTGTTGAATGCTTGCCCATTACAGACATATCATATCAATATGTTATTTTTAAGCCATTGTCACAAGTTAATACAGATGAAGAACGACCTGTATTATGTATTTTTGGTGTTAATAATGATCAGTTATCAGCACTTATCGTAATGGCTAATTATTACGGATCGGGGAATGAAAATGTTATAATTCCACAAAGTTCTGGCTGTCAATCTATTTTTCTTATACCGTATGCGGAATCACAGAAAAAGAATCCAAGAGCGGTGGTAGGATTGACCGATATTACAGTGCGGCCTATGTTGGATTCGGATATCGTATCTTTTGCTGTTCCTTATGCTATGTTTGTTGAAATGGAACAACATGTAACCGGAAGTTTCCTTGAAAAAAGATTGTGGCAGAGAATCAAGAATAAATAGGTATTACAATAAACTATAGATAATAATGATATAAAAATAAAATGTATAGAAAAACGTTTATTGCAGACACATTTTTATATAGTACAAATGCAGTAACCGAAGAAGGAGAATTGTATAATATTGATGGCAATGGCAGCAGAACCGCGGCAATGATATATGGACCGGATCAAGTAATTATAGTAGCATATCGTATTAATTTAAATAGCAGGGTATCGTCAAAATGAATTTTTTGTGTAATATGTAAGAATTTTGAGATATAAGTTAGTTTATTTTGTATATAAAATAAACTAACTTATGTTTTTATATAATAACATAAGAAAAGATAAGGATATTAATAAATTTGAAGTAAAATATCTTGCGTTTTATGGTATAATACATAACAGAGACGTTAACTTTATAATCTATGCAGTCGGTCATGAAGGATACGTCTTGCTGCAAAATTAGTATATTTAAGAAGTGATGTGTCTGGTATTTAGGGGTATATGTTTTATCTGTAAGCGAGTGGTTTGTTTAGATAAGAATGGATAGGCGGGTACAGTGAGAGAAGGTGCTAATGATCTTGCAAATTGTAAAGGATACATCCCATATTTTTTCTATGATTGTTTCGTCCTGTTTCAGAAAAGTAGTTGGAAAACGGATATTGATGATAGGGTTATTTGTCAGTATGCGCTTGTTCGAAGCAGATGCGATGGTCGAAATGCTTATGAGAATGTTGAATAATATTTAGGAAGAAGGCTCCTGCAGCAGTTTTAATATAGACGTACAACTCGGAATTCACGCGCTGTATTTTTTAATTGCATATATTTCTCAATATAAACAGCGTATCTCATTGTGAGATACGCTGTTTATATTGAGAAATATGAGAGATAAGCATAAAATTATTTATTATATGAATACAAGCTTTGACTATAAGCAAAAAGAAGTGAATAACACACAAGCGCCAATAATCCAACAATAAAACGCAAATGGCCTCATAGCGGTGATTTCATTTTTATGAAACCATTTCATCATAATCCAGACACTGAAAAATGCAGCTAATCCGGAGACAATGCCGCCCATGACAGCAATCCAGAAGAGATCACCCATACCCGTAACCATTAATTTGGGAACCTCCAGAATACCGGCACCAATGATAATAGGGGTTGCTAATAACATCGAAAAACGGACAGATTCTTCATGTTTTAATCCTGCGGTAAATCCGGCAGTTATGGTAGCACCCGAACGCGAGAACCCAGGAATTAAGGCAAGGGACTGAAAGGCTCCGATAATCAAGGCTTCTTTGTAAGTCAAGTCATTAATTTCTTTTTTACCGTGTTTGCGTATTTTTTCTCCCCAATATAAAAGACAGCCGTTTATCATTAAGAAAAAGCCGGCATTTACGACACTGCTGAAAATACCGCGTAATGCATGTTCTAAAAAAAAACCGATTAGAGCGGCTGGAATAGAACCAGCAATAATTAAATATAATAGTTTTCGATTTTGTTTATCTTTTTTTGCTATACTGCGGACAATACCTGTCCAATCACTGCCAAAAAACAAAAACAAGGCAATGGCTGTTCCTAAATGAAGCATGACAACAAAAGGCAGGAAATGTTCTTTTAAAAAAATATTGTCCAGTTGCCAATGGAATACATATGGAGTCAGTACGCTGTGTGCGACGCTGCTGATGGGGAATAGTTCGGTCATTCCCTGTACAATTGCTAAAATAACTGTTTGTAAAAAGTCCATGGAGAACACTCCTTGTATGAGGTCAATGTAAAAGCTTTACTTATGATAGAAGATAGATGTCATACTGTCAATCGCAGTAAAGTAAAATATATGTAAATTGATACGGCAGGCGTAAACTCGACAGCATAAAAACAAGGAATCTCTGTGAAGAGGTTCCTTGTTTTTTTTACGTTTGTTAGTTTTCAGGAGAAGGCATAGGTGACGGATGGTGGAAAAGTTCTTTTAATGTTTCCTTGGAAATTCCTGTTTTATCAGGCAGCTGATTCATAAATGTTTTCCATTTTGCCTGTTCTTTTTGGTGGAAATCATGCATGGCACTTTCTAACTTGTCT
>JALCNL010000076.1 GCA_022649055.1 Megasphaera sp. | reverse complement strand
TCAGCGGGGGTGCGATCGGTGGATTGGTAGCTGTTTTGCTACGACAGTTTTTTGGACAGGCTGGTGGTTTTTTAGTTTTGACAATAGGGATGATAGTGACTGTAATGGCTTGGAAAAAATGGTCTATTTCTAAAAGTGTTACGACTGTTTCTGTTAAGGCAACAGAAGAAATACAAGTTGCTTCTCAATCGATTCACAGCCAATGGCAGGAACACAAAACGCAATGGCAGGAAAATAGAAAGAAGCATAAAATATTTGATTTGGAGAAGGATGGTAATTATGATGAAGTGCCAAAAAGTAATCCGGCATTGGCAGAAAATACGGAATTATCAGGAATACCTGTACAGATAGTAAATTTTGATCAAACAGACTCCGATAAGGAAAAACAAGTACCATTGCATAAAGCAATTCAGGGAATAGATACGGAAGACAAAACGATAGCAATGGAAAATATACTAGAGGAAGTACCTGAAAAGTCTCTGTCGAAAAAAGAGGGAGAAAGTATAACAGATATTGCTGAAAAAGATCTTGAAGATTTAAAACCTGTAGAAGTTGAAAAACAGCCGACGGCTGTGGATTTGGCTCCAGAAGGAAAAGCGCTTATACCGAAGGCGGAAATGGAAAAAGCATACATTTTACCGCCTATATCTATCTTAAAACCAGGCCGGCTTGTATCTACCGCAGCTAATGATGAAGTTCGCACCAATGCCCGCATTTTGCAGGAAACACTTTCCAGTTTTAATATTGATGCTAAAATTGTCAATGCCAGTAAAGGGCCTGCTGTTACTCGATATGAACTGGAACCGGCAGCGGGTGTTAAAGTTAGTAAAATTGTACATTTATCTGACGATATTGCCTTGAAATTGGCGGCAACGGATATTCGCATTGAAGCTCCGATTCCTGGAAAAGCAGCCATTGGTATTGAAGTGCCTAATAAGCAGGTCGCCGGGGTTAATCTGCGAGATGTACTGGACTCGGAAGAATTTAAGCGGGCAGCAGGGGGCGTGCCGGTTGGATTAGGAAAGGATATTGCCGGTAATTCGGTAATTGCCGATTTAACAAAGATGCCGCATTTACTGGTAGCAGGTTCTACGGGATCAGGAAAAAGCGTATGTATTAATACCCTGATTGCCAGTATTTTGTTTAAACAACGGCCTTGTGATGTGAAACTGATTTTAATTGATCCTAAGGTGGTCGAACTTTCTAATTATAACGGTATTCCTCATCTTATGACGCCTGTTGTCACGGATGCTAAAAAAGCGGCTCGTGTATTGCGCTGGGCTGTGCGGGAAATGGACAATCGTTATCGCCGGTTTGCAGAAACAAGCACTCGGGATATTGCACGGTATAATCATCTTCATCCGGAGGAAGCATTCCCCTTTGTTGTTATTATTATTGATGAATTGGCTGATTTAATGATGGTTGCCTCTACGGACGTAGAAGATTCGATTTGTCGGTTGGCACAGAAGGCAAGAGCTTGTGGGATGCACCTTGTTCTGGCAACACAGCGCCCTTCTGTTGATGTCTTAACGGGTATTATTAAAGCCAATGTGCCGAGTCGTATTTCATTTGCTGTATCGAGTCAGGTGGATTCCAGAACGATTCTTGACATGTCCGGAGCAGAAAAACTTTTGGGTAAGGGCGATATGCTGTTCTATCCCATGGGAGCTTCTAAACCTTTGCGAGTACAGGGAGCATTTATCTCTGATTCGGAAATTGATCAAATGGTAAATTTCATAAAAAAGCAAAGTGAACCAGAATATGATGCGGATGTGCAGCAAGCACAATCAGAAGAACAGGCGGAACAACACACTTTTTTTGAAGATGAATTAATGGAACAGGCAATCAATATGGTTTTAGAAACAGGACAGGCTTCGGCGTCTATGTTGCAACGGCGTTTTCGGATTGGGTATACACGGGCGGCACGCTTGGTGGATACGATGGAAGCTATGCAGATAGTGGGACCAAGTAATGGAAGCAAGGCGCGGGATATTTTGATGCCTGCTGAAGAAGTACAGCGGAAATTTTTTAGCGGACAGACATGAGATACCTTTTTAGTCGCAAATAGTATATAATAAACTTGTATATGTATAAGGAGGGATACATATTGACATCTGTCGGAAAGATTTTGCAATCTGAAAGAGAAGCGCAAGGCAGAACATTAAAAGAAGTTTCCGATACACTTAATATTAAAGAAATATATTTATCTGCAGTAGAAAACGAAGAATTTAATAGGATACCGGGAGATGTATTTGTTAAAGGCTTTATCCGTAATTATGCAAATTTTTTAGGATTAGATGGAGATGCTTTGGTAAAAGAATATAAATCCGGTGTTTTTTCTGTTGAATATAAGCCTTCCACACGTGCAATAGATAAAAAAAAAGTAAAGAGATCGCATGTAATAGTACGCGAGAAGCAGAAGTTGCTGCAGAAATTTACGATTGTTGCCGGAATTATACTGTTTTTGCTACTTTGTATGTGGTTGATTTTTTAGAGGAAAATTATGGCAAATGAATTTTTGGTTACCAGTCGTTCTGATATGAAACGGCGTGGTTGGGATATTTTGGATTTTGTATTTATTAATGGGGATGCCTATGTAGATCATCCCGGCTTCGCGGCAGCGGTTATTGGCCGTGTGTTGGAGAGCCGGGGGTATCGCGTAGGCATTATTTCCCAACCGGATTGGCATAGTGCGGAACCTTTTACGCAACTTGGGAAACCGCGCTTAGCGGCGTTGATTACGGCAGGAAATCTTGATTCTATGCTGAATGAAAAAACAGCAGCTAAAAAATTTCGAAACCGTGATAATTATTCTCCTGGTGGAATTACCGGACATCGTCCAGAGCGAGCAACCATTGTATATGCAAATCGTTGGCGGGAAGCATACAAAGATGTACCAATAATTATTGGTGGAATTGAGGCCAGTTTAAGAAGGTTTGCACATTATGATTATTGGTCCAATAAAGTCCGGCGTTCCATTTTGCTGGATAGTAAAGCGGACATATTGATATATGGCATGGGTGAACACCAAATTGTTGATATTGCAGATGCATTGGCAGAAGGAAAAAATGTTGCTGAAATGTATAATATTCGTGGTATTTGTTATGTTACCAACAAACAGCCGGCCACAGAAAAGGCAGTTTTTTGTCCTTCTTATGAGGAAGTAGCTGCTGATAAAAAATGTTTTGCTGCAGCTTTTAAAATTCAATATGAAGAACAGGATCCTTTTTATGGGAAAACGATAGTCCAACCTTCAGGAGACCGGTTCCTTGTACAAACACCTCCCGCACTCCCGCTTACGACGGAGGAAATGGATGCGGTTTATGAACTGCCATTTACTCGTCGGTGGCATCCTGATTATGATACCCTTGACGGAGTGCCTGCACTGCAGGAAGTACAATTTAGCCTGACTAGCCATCGCGGATGTTTTGGTCATTGCAATTTTTGTGCGATTACGAGCCATCAAGGGAAAATTATTCAACATCGGAGTCATTCTTCACTTGTTCGAGAAGCTGAGAAAATGACACATTTGCCGGATTTTAAGGGATATATACATGATGTAGGTGGACCTACCGCTAATTTTCGCCATTTGGCATGTGTTAAACAGCAGATATCAGGAGCCTGCCGCAAAAAACAGTGTATTGGCAAGGATATCTGTTCTAATTTGGATACATCTCATGCTGATTATTTAAAACTGCTGCGGGAAATACGACGAATAAAGGGTGTAAAAAAAGTTTTTGTGCGTTCGGGATTGCGATACGATTATGTATTAGCAGATCATAATAAGAAATTTATAGAAGAGTTATGTAAATATCATATCAGCGGGCAACTTAAGGTAGCTCCCGAACATGTTGTCAAGCATGTGACGGATACTATGGGAAAAGCAGGAATTGAGACTTTTCTCGAATTTAAGAAATGGTTTGAGGCAGCAAATGTCAAGGTAGGGAAGAAGCAATACCTTGTCCCTTATTTTATGTCTAGTCACCCGGGATGCACGTTGGAGGATGCTGTGACGTTGGCAGAATTTTTACGGGATATGCATATGCAGCCGGAACAAGTTCAGGATTTTATTCCTACGCCGGGGAGTTTATCTACGGCAATGTATTATACAGGAATAAATCCATTAACAGGTAAGACGGTATATGTTGCCAGACAACAGCAGGAAAAACAGATGCAGCGTGCGTTGATGCAATATAAAAATCCAGACAATTATGATATGGTATATAAAGCATTATGCTTAACGAACCGACGAGATTTAATCGGATATGGGCTTAAATGCCTGATTTTACCGCGACGCAGTCGAAATACGGTTCGGCTTTTACGTGATCAGCGAGATGGTGATTCTGGCCGGTCACCGCGGAATTTTATGAAGAATAGAAATAAATAAGGTGAAAGTATGAAAAAATATTTACCAGTCATGGCTATCGTGGTATTCGTTGTGGCATTGCTGGGACTAAGCAACTATATATGGATAGGACAGGAACAAGTGCGTGCTGAACGAATTCGGGAAGCGGAACGTCATCTTGTCGTGTACTCTGATATGCCGGTTGATGTTAATAATGATTTGGCGAAAAAATTTTATGAACAGACTCATTTGCGAGTACAGATCCTAACTAAAAATGACGGAGATATACAGTCCTACCTGAAGGCAGATGGCAAGGATACAGCAGCTGATCCCGATATTCTTATTGCTGTGCAGCCTTTGCTGCAGACAGCAGCGAAGCAGGGACGTTTGAAGCCATATATTTCAGAGGCTGCAGATCAAGTTGATTACTCTTATAAGGATGCAGATGGATATTGGGTGGGATTATGGTATGATCCTATGGTTTTAGTTATTAGTAGAGACTATTATACTCATCATGGATTGCAATTACAGAATTGGAATGATTTAGTGGCTGATCCAGATGTGCGAATTGCTTTTCCTGATTTGGCAGCAACGGATATTGCCGGAGATTTTCTTTGTACCTTTGTGGAAATTCATGGGCAGGAAAATGCTATGCGTTATTTTAAAAATATACAGCGGCATGTTGCTGTCTATTCTAAATCAATGACGCCTACTGCATGGCGTGTCGCTTCGGGAGAAGCGGATATTGGTGTGGTGGATGCGGTAACGGCGCGGCAGCTTGTTAAAGATGCAGCACCGATTTATATTTTATATCCGCAAGATGGAACCTCATGCTGGCTTGTTGGGGCGGGTGTTACTATGACTTGTGAAGATGAGGAGTTATCAGAGAAGTTTATGGATTGGCTTTTATCAAAAGATACGATAGATATTCTTCGTAAGAATCATTTATTTTTGGACTATACAGCAAATCGTCAAGGAAATGAATTAGATGCCAAGGGACAGCAGCTTGTGCTGTTTCCGGCACAGAAAAATTATACAGAACAAGGTCGTAAAGAAATGCAGGATTGGTGGATTAAGATGGTCCGTTTTGGAAAGGAATCATAAATGGAAAAAGTTGGTTTTGTTAGTTTAGGTTGTTCAAAAAATCTTATCGATACCGAAGTAATGCTGGGTATTTTAAAGGATCGGCAGATGGAAATTACAGAAGAACTTTCTGCTGCCGATATTATTATTGTCAATACGTGTACATTTATTGAAAAAGCCAAGGAAGAATCTATCCAGACAATTCTTCAAGCTGCCCGTTATAAGAAAGAGGGAAATTGCAAGACTCTTATTGTTACGGGGTGTTTAAGCCAGCAATACAAGAAACAGTTAATGGAAGAAATGCCGGAAATTGATGCGTTATTGGGAACTGGATCTTGGAATCGGATTTGGGATGCCGTTGACATGGCCCGTCATGGAAAAAAAACTTGTTATATGGATGATGTTAGTCATCTTTATGATGATAAAACGAAACGATTGCGGACAACTCCATCCTATAGCGCATATGTGAAAATTGCTGAAGGATGTAATAATGGGTGTACTTTTTGTATTATTCCACATGTACGCGGTACCTTATGCAGCCGCCCCGTGGCTTCTGTGGTAGAGGAAGTAAAGCAGCTTGTATCAGAGGGTGTTTTAGAAATTAACTTGATTGCTCAAGATACAACTAGTTATGGTGTTGATATAGCCGGTAAGTCCTTATTGCCGGAATTGTTGCGTCGGCTGGTAAAAATTGATAATCTTCGCTGGATTCGTTTATTTTATCTGTATCCTCATTATTTTACGGACGAGTTAATGGAACTTATTATTAAAGAAGAAAAAATTTGTCCTTATGTTGATTTGCCGTTGCAGCATATCTCTCCGTCTGTTTTAAGAAGAATGAATCGTCGTGATACAAAGGAAGATATTTTGACACTGATGCAGAAACTTTGTGAACATGGGAGAAAATTAACTCTCCGTTCCACTTTCATTGTTGGGTTTCCTGGGGAAACGGAAGCGGAATTCCAAGAACTTTGTGATTTTGTGGAAAAATTTGAATTTGATGATGTAGGCGTTTTTACATACTCTCGAGAAGACGGTACCCCAGCGGCATTGATGCAGAATCAAATTTCAGAAGAAACTAAAGAAAAGCGGTATCATAAACTTATGTCCCTTCAGGCGAAGGTATCGGAAAAACGAAATCAGGAAATGGAAAATACGATTCACACTATGCTGATAGAAAACGTAACAGAACAAGATGGCCGCCACCAAGCAGTCGGCCGCATCGAAACACAAGCTCCTGATGTAGATGGCTTAACTTATTTGGAAAATCCAGGCGCTTTACAGCCGGGAGATATGGTTACAGTGCAAATTGCACAAGGATTTGCCTATGATTTGGTAGCTGATTTAGTAGAAGATTAAAGGTGTGATATTATGTTTGTTGAAATTGTTACAACTGGTTCAGAGTTGCTATTAGGTGAAATAGTCAATGATAATTCTCGTTTTTTATCAGAAGAATTGAATAAATTGGGATATTTTGTTATTTATCATACTACCGTAGGTGATAATCCGCAGCGGATGGAAGAAGTATTGCAAACGGCTATTTCTCGTGCGGATATAATCGTCACAACAGGTGGATTGGGGCCTACACAAGGCGATATGACAAAGGAAATTGCAGCAAAGGTGTTACATTTGCCTATGGAATATCATCCTGAACTAGAAGCGCAGATTCGAAGATGGTTCTGTCATCGCCATAGATCTATGTCGCCAAATAATGAAAGACAGGCAATGGCGGCCAAGGGAGCCTATATTTTTACGAATGAAGTTGGTACCGCACCTGGAATGGCGATTCATCAAAATGGCAAGCTGATTGTTCATCTTCCGGGTCCACCGCGGGAAATGCGTTGGATGTATGAAAATAGATTGAAACCCTATTTATTGGGAAGCTTTGGTTCGCAAGGATGCATCAAGTCTCTCATTCTCAAAGTATATGATATGGGTGAAAGCGATATGGAACAAGCTGTTATGGATTTGGTAAAAGGACAATCTAATCCAACATTGGCATTATATGCTAAGCCGGGATATGTAGAACTTCGTATTACGGCTAGAGCGGCTACAGAAGAAACCGCGGCTGTTTTATTAAAGCCGATGGAACATCAACTGCGGCAGCGGCTGCATCGGTCTGTTATAGCATATAATAAGGAAACGATGGCAGAAGTATTGGGCAGAACGTTGATATCATCAGGGTGGACGGTTAGTTGTGCAGAGTCTTGTACTGGAGGACTTTTGGGCTCGTATATTACGGATGTTCCAGGAAGTTCAGCTTATTTTCTTGGCTCAGCGGTGACATATTGTGATACGGTAAAGCATCATATATTAGGCGTTGCTGCCGATACGCTGAAACGATTCAGCGCTGTTAGTGAACAAACTGCCGGAGAAATGGCGCAAGGAAGCCGAAATCTGTATCATGCAGATATTGCTATTAGTACGACAGGAATTGCCGGACCGGAAGGCGGTACAGAGGAAAAGCCTGTTGGGTTGGTGTATACAGGCATTGATGGACCTTGGGGAATGAAAATATATAAGGATATTTATGTTGGCGATCGGCCGGAAGTTAAACGGCGTGCTGCTATACGTGCGATGTATTATGCAGTAGTGTATTTAGTAGAAAATAAAGAATAGGAGACGAATATGGAAGAGAAAAAAACAGCATTAGAAAACGCAATGCGAAAGATTGAAAAAGACTTTGGTAAAGGGGCTATTATGCGTCTTGGTGATGCAGCTGATAAAATGAATATGGAGGTCATTTCTTCCGGGTCATTGGCGGTTGACCTGGCAGTTGGCATTGGGGGATATCCAAGAGGGAGAGTCATTGAAATATATGGTCCAGAATCATCTGGGAAAACGACCTTGGCTCTTCATGCGATTGCATCAGCACAGCGGAATGGCGGCATTGCTGCTTTTATTGATGCAGAACATGCGCTTGATCCTGTATATGCCCGGCATTTGGGTGTTGATACAGCGAATCTGCTTATTTCTCAACCGGATAATGGAGAGCAGGCGTTGGAGATTACAGAAGAACTTGTTCGAAGCGGCGCTGTCGATATCATTGTAGTGGATTCTGTTGCAGCATTGGTTCCAAAAGCTGAAATAGAAGGAGAAATGGGTGATTCTCATGTAGGGTTGCAGGCAAGACTTATGAGCCAGGCTTTGCGTAAACTTACTGGTATTATTTCAAAATCTAAGGCCATTGTTATTTTCATCAATCAGTTACGTGAAAAAGTTGGAATTATGTTTGGTAATCCAGAAACGACGACAGGTGGCCGTGCATTGAAATTTTATGCCTCTATCCGCATTGAAATCCGAAAAGGGGAAGCAATTAAATCCGGAAATGATGTTATAGGCAACCGAGCCCGTATAAAAGTTGTAAAAAATAAGGTAGCCCCACCTTTTAAAAACTGTGAAGTTGATATCATGTATGGGAAAGGAATTTCTCGGGAAGGTACCATTCTGGACTTGGCAGCTTCCATGGATATTATTGAAAAAAGCGGTACATGGTATTCGTATAAAGGTGAACGCATGGGGCAAGGCAAGGAGAATGTAAAAAGATTCCTGCAAGAACATATGGATATTTCTGATGAAATTGAAAATATTATCCGAGATACGCTAGCGGCGGAACCGGAAAAGTTTGAAGAAGTTTTGGAAATTCCTCCGGAAATGGAATAGACTATGGATTATAATGAGGCTTATGGACAAGCCCTGCGCTTTTTGAATGTGCGCTTTCTTAGTGAAGGAGAATTGCGCAAAAAATTAAAAAATAAAGATATTGATATGCGGATTATTGAAAAAGTTATCATTCAGCTAAAAGAGGAACGGTTCATTGATGATATGCGTTTGGCTTATGATGTATATCATTATTTTGTAAAAAAAGAACAGTATGGGCATTTGTATATCTGCGAACGGTTAAAACATCGAATGCTGCCGATTCCTGAAGACTTAGAAAGGATAGATGAATATGCTGTTGCAAAAAAACTTTTAACTAAAAAATTTTCTCAATTGCCGCAAGATCCACGTAAAATTGCGCGTTTTCTGCAATACAGAGGATTCTCGCTATATATTATTTCTGATATATTGGGAAATAAGTCTTAAATATAGTTTATCAACCATATTGTATGGTAAATTTCTTGACAGTATCTCCAAAAAAAATTACAATTAAAATAGCCGGTTTGTATACTGGCATTTATTTTGCATAGTGTAGGTTTTTTGAAGATGAAGTGAATGAATAATTACTCATATAAAAAAGCCGGACAGGTAAGTTCGGCTTTTTGTTGTGAAAAAAGGAGGTGAAAGAAAAAATATGATGACTATCATTGCGGCAGCGGTAATTTGTGGCATTATTGGAATTGGCGCCGGGTATTTTTATCGAATGAAAATTGCTGAGGGAAAACTGGGACAGGCTGAGGTAGAAGCGCGGCGCATTATTTCTTCAGCGCAGCAGAATGCGGAATCAAAGAAAAAGGAACTTGTTCTGGAAGGTAAAGAGGAAGTTCATAAATTACGTGTGGATGCTGAAAAGGAAAATAAGGAACGGCGGACGGAATTACAGCGTTTGGAACGGCGTTTACTGCAGAAGGAAGAGCATCTCGATAAAAAGTCCGATTCTATGGAAAAAAAGGAAGAATCTTTGCAGCATAAAGAAGAGGAAATTACAAAGATTCAAGATAAGATTTCTATTTTACATGAACAGCAAATGGCAGAATTGGAACGAATTTCTGGCCTTACATACGATGATGCTAAGGAATTATTGCTGAATAATGTTAAAACTGAAGTTAAGCATGAAACAGCGATGATGATTAAAGATCTGGAACAGGAAGCAAAGGAAGAAGCGGATGGAAAAGCTCGGGAAATTATTTCTACGGCAATTCAGCGTTGTGCAGCGGATCATGTAGCTGAAACAACGGTTTCCGTTGTTGCTTTGCCGAATGATGAAATGAAAGGCCGGATTATTGGCCGGGAAGGTCGTAACATCAGAGCTATTGAAACGTTAACAGGTGTAGATTTAATCATTGATGATACTCCGGAAGCGGTTATTTTATCTTGTTTTGATCCAATTCGTCGAGAAGTTGCACGAATTGCGTTGGAAAAATTAATTGCTGATGGGCGTATTCATCCGGCAAGAATCGAAGAAATGGTTGAAAAAGCTCGTAAAGAAGTAAATCAAAAAATTCGTGAAGCCGGCGAACAGGCAACTTACGAAACAGGTGTTCATGGTTTGCATCCAGAATTAATGAAAATTTTGGGACGCTTGCGGTATCGTACCAGCTATGGACAAAATGTACTTCGTCATTCAATTGAAGTATCTCAGTTGGCAGGTGTTATGGCAGCTGAATTAGGTGTAGATGAAAACCTTGCCAAACGGGCTGGATTAATTCATGATATTGGTAAAGCATTGGATCATGAAATGGAAGGCACTCATGTTACTATTGGTGCAGAATTTGCCAAAAAATATGGTGAATCCAAGGTAATAGTGAATTGTATCGCGTCTCATCATGGTGATGAAGAACCACGCAGCATTGAAGCAGTTCTTGTTGCGGCGGCAGATGCTGTTTCAGCAGCACGTCCGGGTGCAAGAAGAGAAACATTGGAAAATTATTTAAAACGATTAACGAAACTGGAAGAGATTGCAGAATCTTTTGATGGTGTCGAAGATTGTTTCGCTATACAGGCAGGACGCGAAATTCGCGTTATGGTAAAGCCTGAAAAGATCGATGAAGCCGATTGTGTTATGCTCGTTAGAGATATTGTGAAACGAATCGAAGCGGAGCTTGAATATCCCGGCCAAATCAAAGTTGTTGTCATTCGTGAAACACGGATGATTGATTATGCAAAATAATGATGAATACATGCCCCTTGATTTTTTCAAGGGGTTTTTTATTTCTTCAAATTAAGTCTTGCCAAAAAGGTTATACCATGATACAATATTATTCGTTCGAGACACTAGTTTTGGAACAGAAAATACGGCCTCGTGGTGTAGCGGTTTAACATGTCGCCCTGTCACGGCGAAGATCGTCGGTTCAAATCCGATCGAGGTCGCCATATTTGCTTAGGTAGCTCAGTCGGTAGAGCAGGGGACTGAA
>JALCNL010000075.1 GCA_022649055.1 Megasphaera sp. | reverse complement strand
CCCCCATGTATACAAAAGATTACGGATAACTATATCCCGATAGACAATACAATACGACAATCAAAACTACCTGTATAACAGGTAGTTTGCTCTGCGGCTAGAAGCCTTATTACCTGCCTAGGCCGCAAGGGCCTATGGAAAATCCACCAACCGCACTACACTTACCTGCTGCCCCTCTCCGAGGGGCGCTTCTTATTTATAGGGTTTCCCCGTGAATGGATCTACCAGTTCTTTCAGTGTCATTTGGTCACACACCATATCTTCCTGTAACTGTTCTCGGATATATTGTGCAATTACCTTCTGATTTCTTCCCACTGTATCAACGTAGTATCCTTTACACCAAAATTTTCTGTTTCCGTATCGATATTTTAATTGCCCATGTCTTTCAAAAATGATCAGAGAGCTTTTCCCTTTCAAATATCCCACAAACGCAGATACGGACAACTTAGGTGGAATACTCACTAACATATGTATATGATCCCTACACGCATTAGCTTCCAGTATTTCTACATCTTTCCGACTACATAATTCCCGTAAAATTTTTCCAATATCTTTTTTTAATTTCCCGTAAATCAATTGTCTACGGTACTTGGGTGCAAACACAAGATGATATTTACATCTCCATTTTGTATGTGCTAAACTTGAAGTGTCCATGGATAGCATTTTCCTCCTTTGCTCTAAGTACGGTTGGCGAACCTGTGCTTAGTATAGCAAAGGAGGTTTTGCTTTTTCTACGTATAGCTATAAGCTTTTAGAACCATACGCACAGCGTATGGTTTTCAATACGACAAAAAAAGCCGGA
Organism: Megasphaera sp.; assembly: GCA_022649055.1. Classification (GTDB taxonomy): domain Bacteria; phylum Bacillota; class Negativicutes; order Veillonellales; family Megasphaeraceae; genus Megasphaera_A; species Megasphaera_A sueciensis. The sequence goes on along the minus strand of JALCNL010000075.1, from coordinate 10,714 downwards.
GCTATACGTAAAAATACGTACCGCTCCGGATGAACAGGGCCGGGAAACATCATACACTATTACCGGCAATGAGCTGTTCCCTCAAAAACAAACGTACTCCCCCGATACAATCTTAACGAAAATTCTACAATTTATAAACCAATGGATATTTCAGGTTGTCGGATAAAAATTTATTCATCCATCCATTCCCCTTCAAAAGAAACTGCCGCCGGACCGGTCATATATACGTTGCCATCTTCTTCGTTATATTCAATATGAAGAGTCCCCAAGTATAAATTTACATCAACACTGCGGCCTGTAAATCCATTGAGATAAGACCCCACAGCACAAGCACAAGAACCCGTACCACACGCCAATGTTGCTCCCGCTCCGCGTTCCCATGTGCGAACTTTTATTGTTTTATTATCAACTACTTGAATGAAATTCATATTAGTTTTACGTGGAAATAGTGGATTTGTTTCAAATTTTGGTCCTAATACAGGTAAATCAACAGTTTTTACATTGCGCACATATGTCATCGTATGCGGGACTCCCATCAAGAGACTGGTTATTTTGTAGACTGCTCCATCAATATTAATCGGTTCATCCACAACCGGACCCGCAGGTCCGTTCATTGGAATGAGCGCACGATCGGTAAATGGTTTCCCCATATTAATTGTGACAAGGCTAACTTTTCCGTCATTCCCAATAATAACCTCCGGTTTCATGATACCAGCTAATGTTTCTATGGTAAATTGTTTTTTATCAATAATCTGATGATCATAAACATATTTAGCAAAACACCGAATTCCGTTGCCACACATTTCAGCTTCACTGCCATCGGCATTAATAATGCGCATTCGTACATCAGCCTTATCGCTTGGTACAATAACTATAATACCATCAGCTCCAATACCTGTATGTCGATCACAAAGCTGTACTGCCAACTGGGAAAAATCTTTGCCAGACCCATTTTTATCTTCAAAAAAAACAAAATCATTGCCTAAGCCATGCATTTTAACGAATTTCATTACTCTGTTTCCCTCCATACCAGCTATGACATAATTTCTTTACGATTTCTATTATACATAACCGAAATTGGTAATTATATGAAAATAATGCTATAATTATTGCAAATCCTGTCATATTGAGGAGGCTGTTATGTATCAAAAAATAGGCTATCTTGCTGAACAATTGCGTTTATTTTATATTTCAGATCGTACAGATCAAAAATTTCCTTATCATTATCATGATTTTGACAAAATTACTCTTTTTTTTCAAGGCGATGTGCAATATGAAATAGAAGGAAAAACATATTCGCTCCAGCCTTATGATATTGTTCTCGTACAAGCAGGGCAGCTGCATCGTCCAATTGTCCACAACACGGCCAACTATGAACGCATAATAGCCTACTTGTCTCCTATGTTTTTTGAGGTGTACCGCAAGCAAGGTTGTGATTTATCCTGCATATTTAGTGAAGCTCGTTCCCATGTACTTCGGCAACCTCAAGAGGTCAGCAATATATACGGAATTTCATGCCGCATACGCCAAGCTTTTGATGAAAAAAAAGAAGATAGTCCTATTTTACAGCAAACTCTTTTTCTGGAGTTCATGCTTTTCCTGGCTCGAGACGTCCGTGAACATCACATCGGTTACGTCAAAACAGGAAACCAAAATAGTAAAATACAAACTATTATAGAATATATAAATACACATCTGACAAATACCCTTTCTATTCCAGACATTGCTTCTCTTTTTTATATCAGTCCCGACTATCTTATGCATCTGTTCAAAAATGAAACAGGTTATTCTTTGGCAAATTATATTACTACCAAACGACTTCTCCTTGCCCGCAATCTAATTCAACAAGGATTTCCCCTTACAACAGTCTGCTATGACAGTGGTTTTCGAAATTACTCTACCTTTTATCGTGCTTGGAAAAATCTTTTTCGAACTTCTCCACGACAGGGAACAAAGGGAGATATAGGAAAACCTAAAATAGTAGATTAAATCCAGACACCGTTCATATTTTCTAAATAACGGAAAATAGAATACGATAGTTTTAAAAAAAAGTTTTTTCTGCACTGCCCGACATTCCCGGACTATGATCAGATGTCCCCATTACTATGAATCCCTTTGCTTTAGCCGCTGCCAAATTTTCTTTCAACGTGCTATATGCGTATCCACTGGCAACGGTATGGGTATGCAAATCAAATAATGATCTTACTGGCAATTAAGATACTGCTCCTTTCCTATGGCATAATTTTCTTCTGTCGGCGCATATACATTAAATATGTTTTTCTTACAAGATACAATATAATGAATTCCTCCGCCTATAATTACTACCGCAGAAGGATACTATAGTTATGTAAAAACTTGTAAAAAAATAAGTTCTATATAATAATTTAAATGCATCAAAAATTTTATTTGATATATTTAAATTATGTATATAGAACTATGTACAAAACTAATTTTTTATACTATAACTTTATGGACGACATCAATAATAGTGCCATCTCTATATTCCACAACTCCTACAATATCTTTACTAACGCGAATAGGTTGGGGTTTACCACAAATTTTTTCAGCCTTTTCAGTTAATTCTTCGATCGTAAATAAAGGTAATTTGACCTTTTTAAATTTTTCCACTAAATCTTGGCGCCGTGGATTAACTGCCAATCCATACTCAGTTGCCAAAACATCAATTGTTTCACCAGGTGTAGTGATAGTTTGAATTTCATCTTTAAGTATAGGCATGCGACTACGTGTAAGATTTGCCGTAATAATCGTCATTTTAGCACCCGCGGCTGCATCACTATGCCCGCCGGATCCTCCCATAATAGTACCATCAGACCCCGTAATAACATTGACATTAAAATGCTTATCCATCTCCGTAGCACCTAAAACAGCACAATCCAATTGATTTACAATACACCCTGAGTTATATGGGCTTGCATATAAATTAGCATCAACTTCAATATGGTGATCATGTTTACTTAACGATTCAATAGCATCTAAATCAAAGTCTTGTACATCAAAAATGGTGGTAAATAGTCCCTCTTCGAACATTTTGACTAGATATCCCGTAATCCCCCCCATAACAAAACTTCCCTTTACATTATTCGCTTTCATAATATTGCTAAGGTAAGCAGCTACAGCAAGAGATGCTCCCCCAGCGCCTGTCTGAAAAGAAAATCCATCAATTAAAAGCCCAGAAGCTGCAATTGCCTTTGCTGCATATTGAGCAATTTTCAATTGTACGGGATCTTTTGTTATTTTTGTTGTACCGGAGACTATTCCTTTAGGATTTCCAATATAATCAATTTTGACAACATAATCAACACGACTCTGATTAATAGAAATAGGCGTCACCGGATATTCAACTAAATGGTCTGTTACCGCTATGACATAATCCGCATATTCTGCATCAGGATAGGCATATCCCAATGATCCACATGCGGTTTCCCCTTCTCTCCCACTTATATTTCCATAAGTATCTGCTGTAGGAGAAGCAACAAAAGCTACATCAATATGTAATTGCCCACACTCTATAGCTCGAGGGCGACCTCCATGTGTTCTAAACATGACAGGTTTTTTAAACAACCCTTCTGAAATTGCTTTAGCTACTGGACCAGACGCATAATTTGTATCTAATGATGTTACAACACCTTTTTTTACATACTCAATCAACTCTTCATGAATTGGAAAAATTGCACTTGCTGCTATCGTCAAATTTTTAATTCCCAATTTATCAGCTGTTTTTATAACTTGTAAAAGAAGTCCATCTCCATTCCTAAAATGATGGTGAAAACTAATTGTCATTCCATCTGTAATCGGAATTGCTTCAAAAACAGCCTCTAAATCTTTCATAACTTTATTTGTACCAGGTTTAACGTACTTAATATGAGGTGCTTGTCTTTTCATGTCCGGCAAAGCAGCAAAGGCCCCGGCATAAGGCTGCAATTTTCCAAATCCTTCAATTATATCTGGTATATCTCGGCCAACTGCATTTTTCATAGTTTATTCCACCTCCAATAAGTTCAACAATTTAGCTAATTCAATTGTTCTATTAGCACGAGAAACAATTGGCGCATCAATCATTTTACCATTTACCGCAATAACACCTGTCCCTCTATTTTTACCCTCCTCAATAGCCTGCAAAACCCGCAATGCCCAACTAATCTCTGCTCCAGTCGGTGCATATACGTTGTGAATTGCGTCTATTTGCCGCGGATTAATAGATAATTTTCCTTTAAATCCCATATTTTTTGCCATCATGGTATCTTTAATCAACCCAGCTTCGTCTTGAACATCTGTAAAAGGTGTATCCACACCATCTATGTTAGCCGCTGCCGATGCATTGGCAACAACGGCACGGGCCATAAATATCTCTGTTCCTTCTTTACTCCGAGCGGTACCCAGCCCAGCAGTATAGTCTTCTGCACCTAAACAAATGGCAGTAACACGGTCATCCGAGAGTGCAATCTCCAACGCATGTGCAACTCCCATAGGTGTTTCCAGCAATGGCATAACTAAAACGGGTTTCTGTCCTGGCTTTTCAGCGGATTTAATGAGTGCTATTTGTTCCTTTACATCAGCTGCACATTCAATTTTAGGCAACATAAGTGCATCTGGCTCACAGGGTACAATTACTTTAATATCTTTAGCGCCCTTAGCTACTAACGGATTAACTCTAACAACGGTTTCACAACCATGATAATCCACAGTTTGTAAAGCTTGCGCCACTAAATTGCGGGCTGCATCTTTTTCTAATGGTGATACTGCATCTTCTAAATCAAGAATGACACCATCGGCACCAAAAACACCGCCTGACTGCACATTACCTGGATTATTACCGGGTAAAAACAATAATGTTCTTCTCATATTTATGCCTCCTTAGTCATACCGGCACGCTGTAATGCTGTTTTTACTCTGGCCTGTATAGTGCAGTCCAATGCACCCTTATCGACAGCTTTAATGACCACATCATTTACATTTAAATGTTTACATACCTGTTCAATTGTCCGCTTAATCGCTGTTCCATATTGCAATAAAACGGTACTTGTTAATTCTATTTTTATACCGGTTCCCGGTGTAGTCTCGCTTACTACAATATGAATATCATTTGACTCTAGCGTTCCTGCTTGTCCTTGTTTATTCATTTTATCATCTCCTAGATTAGCTAATCATTTTCATAATAATAGCGGCAGCAACAACTGTACAAGCCCCACCAATACGTGTAGAAATTTGTGAGAACGGCATTAGCTCCATACGTCCACAAGAAGACAGAATGGCAACATCACCAGTTCCACCCAATCCACTATGACAACATGTAACACATGCAGATTCTACAGGATACATATTCATTAATTTTCCTACAAAAAAGCCAGAAGAAATCATTCCTATAACAGTAGCCAATACGGTAAGAACATATGCCGGTGTTATAGATTCCACAACCTGATTCCAAGGTGTATATAGTACACCAACACCAACGAGCAATGCCCATGTCAAATTACCCGATACAAATTTATATAACTGAAATGCACCTTGTTCAATCTGCGATGGCATTATCCCCAACGCTTTTACAATTGCTGCCGAAAGAATCATAATAATCGGTGCTGGAATTGGAATAACTAAATTAAGAACAAGACCAAAAATATAGAAAGAACAAGCCATAATAAGACCGGCTCCCATTAATTGCAAGTCAACGGTTTGATGTTCTGATTGGAGATTTTTAAGTTCAATATCATCTCCAGATTTAACTAAAGTACCATTTCCCGTCCATTCAGGTTTTCGTTCACCAATTTTTTTTAAAGAACCCGCTGCCATAATGGCAAATACATTTCCCAACATAGCTGCCGGAACTAACATTGCAATAAAGTTATTGGGCGATTGATCCAAAATTTCAGAATAAGCAACCGATAAAGGCAGAATACCTTCCCCAACACCACCAGAAAGAATAGGAATAACAACATAAAAAAAAGATTTGTAAGTACCTATTCCCATAACCGTTCCAACCGCTACACCGGCAGCAACAGCTACAAAGGTCCCTATAATCAACGGAACAAACATACGCAAAAAACCCTGAATCAGAACTTTGCGAACCATTCCTAAAATGCTTCCAACAACCAAGCATGAAATATAAAAATACAAAAAATTAGCATTTTTCGTAAAAGCCGTAATAGCTTTTATCGCGGCAGGATTTAATAAATTATAAAATACCATAAAAGAAGGAACAAAAATAGATAATATGGCAGGTCCTCCAATATCTTTCAAAATAGGTACTTTTAAACCGATATCACCTAATAACATTCCCATAATCATCATAACAGCAATGCCGCCAATCATATCTGCCGGAAGTTTTCCCCATACAGCCGCACCAAAAATAATAACTGCCAAAATAAGATAAATAGGAAGTGGCAGAGATCCAATTTTAAAAGAAAGCAATGGATGATTCTTCTTTCCTGCAGGTTGGCTGACTACCGTTTGATGTGAAATATTTTCCATAAAAACAACTCCTCTCGAATTTACAACTGTCTTTGACAACGCCATTATAGATGTATATGGGAGAAGTGAATAGAATTAGAAATTTATGTTTTATTTTTGTAACTTATGTTACTTTTCTTTATTATTGAACATATATTGGTACATCAAAACCGGTCTTCCTACAGCACGATACTGCAAAGTACCTTTTATAACACCTTGTTCTTCTAAATAATTTAAATATTTTTTTAGAGATATCCGTGATATTCTTGTCTGCGTTGTTAATTTTTTTATACTAAACATTCCTTCTTGTGATGCTACGATTTGTTTCACTGACAACAGCGTCTGTTTATCAATTCCCTTTGGACAGAAATTGGCAGATTGGTTTTTAGGAAATATCTTTTTATCTAATGTTGATTGTTCAACAGATATACTGGCATTTAATATTTCTATCCTATTTTTATAAGTATTTAATGCCAAAGCCATTCTTTCGAAAGTAAAAGGTTTAATAATATAATCAACAACTCCATGCGAAAGCGCAAATTTAACATCTTTAGCTGATTGAGCTGCCGTTACCATAATAACATCTATATGATTATATTCCCTTTTTACTTTTTCCAAAAAAGCAATACCGTCCATTTGAGGCATAAAGACATCTAACAAAATCAAATCAACATTATTGGATTTTTTCTTTAAAAAACTCATGGCATCAACACCATTATTTACACTTCCAACTAATGAAAAACCTTGAATTTTCATTAAAAAGGTTTTATTAATTTCTGCTACCATAGGGTCATCTTCAATGATCAATACGTGAATCAAACTCATACTTCCTTTCTCGGAAATAATGTAACAACAAAAATCGTTTTATACATGTCGTCACTATCAAAGTTAATAGTTCCACTGTATTTCTCTACTACTTTTCCCACTAAAAATAGTCCAAACCCTCGATTTTCCCCTTTTGTTGAATACCCTTTCTGAAAAATAGTACTAAAATCAGGAGTACTAATTCCTCTGCCCGTATCAGATATTTGTATAAACCACTTATCCACCTCCTGTCGTACCAAAACATTTACGTTTTTTGTTTTAGTAAACTGTACTGCATCAATAGCATTATCAATTAAATTGCCAATAACCGTAACCAAACCATTTCTAAGATCATTATCCTTAATTTTAGGAATAATGATCTTACTGTCTAAAATTAAATTTACTCCCATTTCCCGACTGCGGCTTAGTTTACTCTGAAGGAATGAAGACATAATAGAATCATCAACATGTTTTTGTATCCATTTTATCTCATTCTCTTCCATGGTCGATAACTGCTGAATATATTCCGACAATTCTTGATACTTTTCATTAAGAATCAATCCATTTATGATATGTAATTTATTTCTAAACTCATGCGTTTGAGAACGTAATGCTTCAACATACCTTTTTACCCCGGTCAATTCTTCTGCAAGTTTTTTAACATCCGCTAAGTCTCTAAATGTAGCAAGAGATCCTATTATCTTTCCTTCAACAATTAATGGGCGCCTGTTAGTTAATATATATACATCGTTAATTTTTTGTTCTTGATCCATTTCCGCAGTACCAGAAAATACAACATCTGTCATCCGTGTATTGGGAATTACTTCTGCCGCATTTTTTCCTACTAATTCACCAACAATGCCCGCCTGACGAAATATACGTTTTGCTTCTTCATTGACAACAATTAATTTTCCTTCCATGTCAACAACTATAACACCTTCCCGTACCGATTGTATAACGGTGTTTCTTTCTACGGTAAGACGTGCAATAGCAAAAGGCTCCATCCCCAACAAAGTATGTTTAATATGAAGTGCAACAACAATGGCTAAGCCTACTCCACAAGCAAATACAACAATAAGAATTAAAAAAAATTGTATATTTCTTTTTAAAATTGCTTGCTGAACTTCATCCATAGATACACCCGTAACTACTGCACCTATGACACTATCCTCTTTATAAATAGGACAAAATGCCCGAATAGATTTTCCTAAAGTTCCCTCTCCTAATGAAGTATAACTAAATCCCTTCAATGCTGCAATTTCATCTCCCCCAACAATATGTTTGCCAATTAAATTAACATTAGGATGAGATAATCGATTTCCTTGTTTATCAATAACAACTATAAATTCTACACCCGTTTCCTTTTGCAATGCTTCCGTAAATTTTTGGACACAGGCATGTTGCTCTTTATTACTTATCGCATTAATTATTTCAGGAGAAATCGCTACCATTGAAGATATTGCTTTTGCTCTGTTTCCTATTTCATTTTGTACAGTTTTGTTTGCATTTGAACTCAAAAAAATAAATGCAATACACAAAGAAGAAAGTAATATAACACTTACCAACAATACCAATTTTGTTTGCAGTTTCATTAAAATTCCCCTATATACTCAGTAATATTTTTCTTATTTTAATAATACTATATATAGTAATAATTGTCAGATTTATGTAAGTAATGTAAGTACATGATTTATATAAATTCTGATATAATTTATATAAAAAAGAGTTCATAAGGAGGGGACATACATTGTTTTTTATTCAGACAGTACCTATACAACTAGCTGGAGAACGAAAGAATATAGCAGATTTTGTTGCATCTTTCGGTCTCTCCTATAATGGCCCAATTGACTATTGTGTTGCTGCTTATAATGAACACAACGAACTGATGGCAACTGCTTCACTGCAACAATCTATCATAAGAAATATAGCCGTACGTCCTGATTATCAAGGGGAAGGCCTTGTCAGTATACTTATCAGCAATATTATATCTTACGCTGCATCAAAAAATATTTTTTATTTTCTAATATTTACTAAACCAACCTATATAGAACAATTTAAAGAAATAGGTTTTCATCTCTTAGCTACCGCTCCTCCTTATGCAGCATTATTAGAATACGGAATGAATGGTTTTTTTTATTGGTTAAAGCAAATCCAAAAATCAATTCCATCAGGAAAACCACATGCCGCCCTTATCATGAACAGTAATCCGTTTACAATTGGCCATTACTATCTTGCAGAATATGCCGCAAAAAGACATAGCTCTGTTATCATTTTTATTGTAGAAGAAAACAAATCACTTATTCCTTTTGTAAATAGATTTAATTTGGCAAAAAAAGATCTTGCCGATTTAAAAAATGTAATAGTTTTGCCAAGTGGTCCATATATTATATCCAATGCTACTTTCCCTGCATATTTTTTAAAAGAAACTGAGGCATTATCAGCTGAAACTCAATTAGATGCCACATTATTTGCAAAACAAATTGCACCTGCACTTCATATTACAGACCGTTATATAGGGGAAGAACCTTTTGATATAACAACCAGAGCATACAACAACGCTTTAAAAGAAATATTACCTAAAAATAATATTAATTTGCACCTTATCCCACGAAAAAATATCAATGGAAGCATTATCAGTGCATCCAAAGTACGTGCCGCTTGGAAAAAACAGGATTGGCAAGTAGTCAAAAATTACGTTTCCTCAAACACCTTGCAGTATCTGCAAAAAAATACACAGCTTATATATAAATAATATAAAATGCTTACTATAAGAAAGGAATTTTAATGCTTACTTTACAAGATATATTAGAATCAAAGGACCAACGTTGCAATCATAGAAATTTATTTCATCATAAATATCCAAATTCATGTATTATCAGTATAACTTTAAATATTCCAGGACCCATAAAAGATTCTGACTTATTACGTAAATTTTTTCAATCAGCAATGACTCATTTGCAAAAACTTTTTCCGCAACATACCGCTTCCACATACTATTATGAAAAAACAGGCCCTCATGGATTAATGGCAATTCCTCTTAATGCACTTGAAGTCAAAAAACAAACGGTGTATTTAGAAGAAAAATATACGTATAGTCGTTTATGGGATATTGACGTATATGATATAAATGAACAACAAATTTCTTCTGAAAAACGAAAAAATGGACGTCGTTGTCTTCTTTGTCAGCAACAAGCAGTTGTATGCATGCGTGAACATCATCATACTATGAAAGATATATTATATAAAGTAGATGACTTGTTATTACAATTTCAAGCAGATTCTTACAAAAATTTATCTCCTGTTGCAAAATTGATTGCACAGCATGCAACACGCGCCGCCTTATATGAGGCAGCCAGTTTTCCTTCTCCCGGACTAGTAGATCCCATTCATACTGGTTCGCATCACGATATGGATTTTTACACTTTTATTAATAGCAGTTGTTCTT
>JALCNL010000074.1 GCA_022649055.1 Megasphaera sp. | reverse complement strand
AATATGTGTTTGATGTTCATCAAGCATAATACAGAGTTTTTCTAGTTCTGAAAATACATACATAAGTGAGATAGATTCCCACGTTTGAAATAAGGCATGAAGATACTGTTCCGCTCTACTGGTAAGTATTTTTTGTTTTCCCTTCAAATATTCTGTTACATACATCATAGCATTGCGATCTGTAACAGGCTCACACTGTACTGTATCTGCTAAAGGTTTCAGTTTTTTATAAAAAATACTGCCCCTATCCACCATCCCTTTTGTATAAAAAAGAACGGCCTGCTGATCCGGCAAACGGCTGATTTTATCAAGGAACCATTCCTCATCTTTAGACAATTTACTCCGTGACCGTCCGCCATGTTTTACGGGTAGATAAGGAGATTCATTCCATATGCAGATACCTCCGCTGCCAAATAGAGAGATTCCTTCAAAAGACTCCACAACGCGGGCAGGCGGTGTTTCCTTAGAAAACGTTTGAACATCTATATCACTGCCGAACGTTTTCCGACAAGAAAGGATAAACTTTCGGCGTGCTTCTTCCATTAGATATTCTTCTGTGCCATATATAATTTTTATAGAATTCATTCTGAATCACCACCATAAGAAGAAAATCTCCACTTCCCTTTACGAAATACGGCAATAATTTCACCCGTTCGAAAAGGAGAAAAACAAGGTATTCCATAATAGGCGGCCTCTTCCTGCCAATTTTCCCAGCCCATATCACCTTTGCCGCTGCGAAACAATATTAACGCAGCTGCCTCTTTAGGAAAAGATATCTTTTCGGTACCATATTGCAGTGATCGTATTTCAATACAAGACTTGGGAAATATAACACCATGAGGAAGCCTATCGCAAATATAATAAGGAACCATGCCCGGTACAGCTTCACAGTATTTCTGCTGATGTTCCTTATCAGCAGGAACGGTGGTAATATGTCCTATCGAAAACTGCTCTGTTAATTGCTGTGCCGTTTGTTTCGGCTCATACCCGCTGATATAAGCTGTATCAATGGAAAATATACCTTTATGGCGCAAAGCCGGAGTAAGGACACAGGCTATTTGTTCCGGATTGGACCATTGGCTCTTATTATACCACACATGGATAGAACTATCACTATGTATACTACATGTCGCTCTATCATTTCCCATATCGAAAACATAGACAACTGCTTCGGGTCTGTTCCATTGCCGCCATAAAACATTAATACTGACTAAAAGTACAGAAAATAATATTAATTTTTTTTTCTTTGGCAAAGGAAAAAATAATACTCCCACAAAAATATAATAGGCAATAACGGAAGACAGCGATAGTGCTCCGCTCCATATTCGGCTATACGGCAGGGCCGCAATGAAGTAATTTCCATGTACTGCCAAAGTAAGAAGCGGATTTATTATCCATAATAACACGGTCATTCCCGGTGTAAAAGAAATCCCCAAAAAAGCGGCAATAAGTCCTAACACAATAGTGCTGTCTAAAACAGGACCAATTATAAGATTTGCAAGGAAAGAATATAATGGGAACGCAAAGAAATTAGCAAACAAGAAGGGGACCAGCAATACCTGCGCACTGAGGCAGACAGTCATGCTTTCTTGTAAAAAATGTGGTAAACTGGCCAGTTTTTTTCTAACTGGCTGCTGAAGCAAAACAATACCCGCCGAAGCGCCGCAAGACAATTGAAAACTTAAATCATATAAAAGATATGGGCTGTAAAGAACCATCGCAATGACTGCTGCTGCCAAAGCATGACAACTTGTATAATCACGCCTGGCAACCAGGCTATACGCGCTAATAAGTCCCATAATAACAGAACGAATAACGGGTGCTGTAAAATTTGACAAGGCACCATAAAAAACAACTAGCAGAGCCGATACGATAAATAATCTGCGTTCTCTTAATCCGAAAATACCCCCTGCCAATTGTACAATACTCAACAATAAAGAAACATGTGAACCTGATACAGAAAGTATATGAATAAGGCCTGTCGTACTAAAACTATCAATAAGCGTTTTCGGTAAATCTTCATAATGCCCGCCAAAAAGCAAACTGCTGAGGAGATATGAATTTTCTTTACTGAGAACCGTCATAAAATTCCGTGTCATATTTTCACGCATATTCCATGCAAAAAGCGGCCACCCGGAAGCTTCCTTTAAATATCGGATATCATTAAGAGTATCCACATATACCGCTCCTATCATATACCGTTCTCGATCCCGATGGCGTGCATCATACATTCCTGTATTTTTATAATATTTTACAGCATGTATGCTTCCCGTTATTCCAATATGAGTAGAAGGAAGCCACGACGGCAATGCAGGAAGCGTAATGTAGACCCGCCCGGAAGCAGCATGCCGTAGGTCTTCTCCTTTATAGGAAAATTGAGTCAAAGAAAAAACATAGCGTGTCACCCTCCCTTTATCCGATTCATATGTATTTTTCTGCTCTTCAATAACACCTTCCATATAAAGAGTATGACCAATCAAATATACCGGAAGTTTATGATATTCCTCAGATACATATTGCAGCCGCCATGCTCCTAAGAAGAAAAAAAACGGTATAAGAAATACACAAAGCATTTTTTTCCTATAACGCATTTCCCCCATTGCTACAAGACTGATAAGCAATCCTGCAATATAATATTCACTCTGCAGATGCAGTATTTCTGCAGTTGCAATACCTCCGCAGCAAGCAACGGCTAATGCTAAACTAAAATATATCATGCCGTTACCTTATCTTTAATCTTATCAAATTTTGCAGTTCCGATTCCTTTAACCTTTTTCAAATCATCGCCGCTTTGGAATGCTCCATGTTCATTTCTGTAATCAATAATTTTTTTTGCCATAGAGGGACCTATCCCCGGCAATGTACACAGCTCGGCCTCCGTCGCTTGATTTATATTGATTACATCTCCTCCGGACTGCGTTGGTACCCCTTCTAAATTATAGGGAACGTGGATATGCATCCCATCATGTATTAATTCAGCCATATTTATACCGTCAGGACCTGCATATAACACCATATCGCCTGCATTATGAATAGCATCCCCTACTCTCACAGCTTCAGAAAATGAGTACAGCCCAGGTTTTCGAACTGCCCCTGTAATATATACGTAAATATCATTTTTTTTAGGCTTTTCTGCCATAACGACTTCTGCATGCTGCGGCGGTACCGCAATATAATCACTGCCAAACCATACAGCACTGCTTACAAAAACCAGCATAACAATTATTGCGACTTTTCTCATATTAGTGCCTCCTTATATATTTGATATTAAATAAACGATATAACTCATCACTTCTCTTACCATCAGAATCAATCCTGCTATTTTAATGTAAGTTTAAAGGAAGTTTAATCATTTTCTAATTACAAATAAACTTGCGGCACAAAAAAAGCTCTCCCAATGTATACAACATTCGGAGAGCAACTCAATATAAAAGTTCTGTTATTTGCGATTCTTTTCATGCATTTTTCTGCGCGTATTGCTTTTCATCCAACAATTCATTACACATATAAATACATCAAGTAAAAGAATGCCTACCATCACTCTTGATGGTCCATCATGCATAATAGCATATAAAGTGTAAAAGAAGACAACCGCCAATAAGGCATTTTTTAATTTATTCATAACCAACGCCTCTTACATATTTTTCTAGTTGCTGGATTTAGCTCTCTGCATAGCCAGAACAGCTTGAATATACATAGCACATTCAATACGCTTCTTTTGGATATGACAACTTAGTTCATAAGGAGTTTCAATAGCACCGCCATATTTAATATTGTTGGCATGACAACCGCCGCTGCAGAAAAATTTTGCCCAGCATTTTACACAAGTAGGTTTATTAAGAACATGAGTATCTCTAAAAATCTTTGGCAGTTTTTGATCTGTAACACCTGCATAGACATTACCAATGACATATCCGTCTTGACCTACAAATTGGTGACAAGGATAGATATCTCCGTTAGGAACAACGCACATATATTCATGGCCAGCCCCACAGCCCCGCAACCGTTTTGCAATACAAGGCCCCCGATATAAATCCATAATAAAATGATAATACACAAACGGACGTCCTTCATTATATCGTTTTAAATAAAAGTTTGTCAAACGGTCATATTCAGAATAGATTTCCGGCAAATCTTCTTCTGTAATCGCATACGAAAGATCATCCCCCACAACGGGTTCCATAGAAAGGCCCTTAAAACCGAGATCTGCCATATGGCGAACATCTTCTGTAAAATCAAGATTGTATTTTGTGTAGGTGCCGCGTACATAGTATTCTTCTCCATTACGGCGTTCTGCTGCTTTAACCTGATTTTCTGCACAGCGCTTATAAGAGCCATGTCCGCCGACATCAGGACGCATCCGGTCATGCACTTCCGGTCTGCCATCCAAGCTGAGAATCAAACTAATATGGTTATCTGTTAAATAGCTTATTTTTTCATCATCCAGAAGCATTCCATTGGTTGTCAGTGATAGTTTAAAAATCTTATCATGTATCTTTTCCTGTTCTCGTATATAGGAAATGGTCTGTTTTACAACATCGAAATTCATAAGCGGTTCGCCGCCGAAAAAGTCAATCTCGCAATGTTGTCTTTTATTTTTCGTACTTTCAATGAGTAAATCCACGGCATGCTTAGCTACGTCAAAGCTCATCAATTCTCGCTTGTGTGTGTCATAGTCTCCCGTAGAAGCAAAACAATATTTACAGCGCAAATTACAATCATGTGCAATATTGAGACACAAGGACTTAATAACCGGTTCTTCCTCCGCCACAACTTCAAAAGATTCACACATAGGTGCAAAAAGCATTTCTTTTTTAATGAGTTCATCTAATTCATCCAGTACTTGTTCTATATCTTTTTGAGCATATATTGAAATGAATTTTTCCAGAACCTTGTCTCGATTGCTGCCATTATATACATCGAGTATATCATACGTCATTTTATCAATAACATTCATAATGCCGCTGTTTACATCCAGTAACATATATGTTCCATTTTGGCAGTATTTGTGAATCATCGGTCTAATTTTTTCCGTCATAATTCCTCCATGCATAAGAATAGCCCTTTACCATTGTGGTAAAGGGCTGCTCAAAAATAACTTATTTGCTGCAAACCTGGTTACCTACCGTACAAGACGTTTTACAAGCGGACTGGCAGGATGTCTGACATTCGCTGCAGCCTGCATATTGAGCCGTCTTTTGGATAGATTCCGTATTAATTGTGATAATATGTTTTTCCATTGGAATTCACCTCGCATTTATGGTCACTATTATTTTAACACATGATATGTCTTTCTACAACATATCAAAGAAGCTTAAACCCTTTAAACATAAAGTTCTTCCCCATGCTGACAACAATAGAGTGCTCGTGAAATACGTCATTCGTATCAAAGAAAATATCAAAACCGCCTTGATACTGGACATACACGGAATTAATCCGTTCCAAATAACCTCGTATCTCCTCTGATGTAACTTCCGGTTCTCCGTCCTCACGCCATTTTTTATTTTTAAAATTGGCGATCAACGGCGCATGGGCAATGACACGGACACGATATTCCAATATCCATTCCCATATCTGCTTGCTATAGCGGACAGCTTCTTCATCATTTCCCTCCGGAAGCCCTTCCAGCGAAAACAAGACCGGCCTGTTTTCAAACATGATTTCATCCATATAACTGCCTTTAACATATTGCAAATTCATATAGAGAAAACCTCCCCTAAATAATTTATATATAGGAATGCCTTATTTCATCTTAGCAGAGTTGTAAAATTTGTCAAATGAAATATTCATATATTTTACCGGACATACATAACTATATATAATAACCAGCAATTACATCCCCGCCATACAACTTGGACAGCCGTGCACAAAAAAAGACTACTATCTGAATAAAGACAGCAGTCCTTTTATGACAAGCTACAATATTAAATAATTAAATCCAATGCCTGTTTAAGATCGGAAATGATATCTTCAGGATCTTCCAATCCGACAGATAACCGGACCAATCCTTCACTAATGCCAGCACTCGCCAATTCTTCTTTAGTATAAGTAGAATGCGTCATGGAAGCCGCGTGTTCAATCAACGTTTCCGCATCACCAAGAGAAACGGCAAGTTTACAAAGCTTTACATTATTCATGACGACTGCGCCTTCTTTGACACCGCCTTTAAGTTCAAAAGAAATCATGCCGCCGGACATACGCATTTGCTTTTGCGCCAATTCATAATAAGGAAAACTTTTAAGTCCCGGATAAGATACCGAAGCAACTGCTGGATGGGTTTCCAAAAACTGCGCTACCTTCATTGCATTGCTGCAATGGCGATCCATACGAATGGACAGTGTCTTCATGCCGCGGGCAATCAAAAATGCATCAAACGGGCTGAGTACAGCACCAGTCATATCTTTTAGTCCGAACATTTTAACATTGTTAATGTAGTCTTGCTTTCCACAAACAAATCCAGCAATAACATCGCCATGCCCATTCAAATACTTTGTCGCCGAATGGACAACAACGTCAGCACCTAATTCCAGCGGGCGTTGAATATAGGGTGTACAAAATGTATTATCCACAATCACCATGCAATCATCAATCGAATGCGCAATTTCACTGACAGCACGGATATCCGTGATTTTTAATGTTGGATTCGCCGGTGTTTCCAAGTAAATAACTCTTGTATTTGGTTTTACCGCTTTTTTGACAGCTTCTAAATCTGCCATATCCACAAAAGTAACATCCACTCCATATCGTGTCATGCCATGGTTCAACAGAGAAAAAGTACATCCATAAAGCGTATCGCTGGCAATAACATGATCACCTGCATGAAGAGCCGTCCAAAGTGCCGCAGAAATAGCTCCCATACCCGAGGATGTAGCTACACAAGCTTCTGCTCCTTCCAATAATGCTAACTTTTCTTCAATAACCGTATTCGTCGGGTTGCCCAAACGCGAATAAATATATCCGCCTTCTTCTAAAGCAAATCTTCGGCCTCCTTGTTCTGCCGAATCAAACACAAATGTTGATGTTTGATAAATAGGACAAGTTAACGCACCAAAGGTGTTTGTAGAAGCACCGCCATGAATCGCTTTCGTTGCAAAACCCATTTTTTGTAATTGCTTTCTTTCCATGATTATCTCCTCCCAACTATTTTATCTGAGAAAATCATACCATAGAAATTTTTTTCTGAAAAATACCTATTAGTAGCATTTTTACATAGTTTTAAACTATGCCTACGTTTCTGTAAGGCATCCCCGTGTACATTGAGTCAAAGAATCCTCCAGCAATTGGACATAAAGTGTCATTTCCTCAGTCATTTTCATGTTTTTCAATTTCAACCAACCAATTTCCATCATATCAATACAATCTTCCACAGGAACAGAAATGATGCTGCTGCCAACCATATCAGCTAATAAACACCCTGTGCCGATATTAAAAGAATTGGTATTACGCAACATACTGAGCAGGCTGGACCGATCTGTCACATAAATCAGTTTCGTATTGGACATCCCTGGAAGAATAACTTCTTCAGAAAAAAGATACGGATCCTGCCCTTGTCCATATCGTACATACGGATAGGGTTCCAGCTCACGTACGTTGATCTGCCGTCTGGAAGCTAATGGATGCTGTGCTCTGAGATATACATATGGCGGATATTGGCAAAAAGGAACAAATTCCAGTCCTTTATGCAAAAATAACCGGTTCATAAATTTTTTTGTTGCCTTAGATACATAGATGATGCCAATCTGGCTTTGCTGCACAAGCACATCATGAATAACCTGCGTCGTTCGGCTTTCCTGCAATGTAATTGTATAACTATGATATGATTCAGCTTTCTGAACAAACTGAACCAATGCATCGGTAGGAAACATATAATGCTGTGCTGATATAGACAAATGAACCTTCTTTTCATTACTGTTATCCTGCCGAAAGTAACCCTGCATGCCTTCTATCTGATCGGCAATACGATAGGCATAGCTTAAAAATTCCATGCCACTTTGCGTAAAAGATACGCCATGTCTCGTTCGTTCCAATATAGTGATCCCCAACTCCGTTTCCAATTCTTTTACAGATTTGCTAAGACTGGGCTGAGAAATAAACAATTTTTGTGCGGCAGCAGTAATAGAATGACTCCTGGAAATTTCAATAATATATTTTAACTGTTGAAATGTCATGACACATGTCCTCCTTTTACTATAGTTTCAAACTATGCAACTTTGATGAAAATTGATATTTCACGAATACTATCTTAAAATGCTATTCTTATTATAACAAAACAGGAATCCATACGCTATAGCCATATGAATCTGGGGGAAATACAATACGTCGGGAGGTAATTTAAGAAAAAACAATAATGTAAAACTCAATTAAATAAAATATAATAAGGGAGGTACGTACAATAATGAATGATGAAAAAAAAGGTAATGCCATCGCCCTGCTGCCACTAGTTGTATTTATGGCACTATTTCTCGGGGTTTCATTAATTATGAAAGACTTTTACAAAATGCCTGTAGTCGTAGCTTTAATTATCGCCTCCACCATAGCCATACTGCAAAATAGAAAAGTATCCATCGACGCAAAAGTGGAACAATTCTGCAAAGGTGCCGGAGATTCCAGTATCATTCTGATGTGTTTAATTTTTATTCTGGCAGGAGCATTCGCTGAGGTCAGCAAATCTATGGGTGCAGTAGATGCTACGGTAAATTTGGGATTGGCTGTTTTTCCGCCCAGCCTAATGGTAGCCGGCATGTTTGTAATTGGTTCTTTTTTATCCATGTCTCTCGGCACGTCTGTCGGAACCATAGTTACATTAGCACCTATTGCCGTTGGAATAGCGGAAAAAACAGGATTGCCCGTAGGTTTCTTGATTGCTGCTGTCGTCAGCGGTGCCATGTTTGGCGACGGTTTATCCATGATATCGAATTCCACGGTAGCAGCCACTAAAACGCAAGACGTTGAAATGGTAGATAAATTTAAGGCTAATTTTAAAATAGTATTACCTGCGGCAATTATCACGTTGATTATATATGCATTTCTGACGTTAGGCATGGATGTCAACGCTACGGAAGCATATGATTATGAATTGATTAAAATAATACCTTATGTAGCCGTGCTTGTAATCGCTTTAACCGGTTTGAATGTAGTCCTGGTATTAGTCGGTGGCATTGTATTATCTGCTATAATAGGCCTTATATATGGTTCATTTGATATATTTACTGTATTTCAGCTTTCTTTAAAAGGTATTGCTGGTATGGAAGATATATCCATCATATCCATACTAATCGGCGGCATGGGAGAATTAACAAAGGTCAATGGCGGCATAGATTTTTTATTACATACCATACAAAAAAGAATTCACTCTGAAAAGGGTGCTGAATTTGGTATTGGCATACTCGTCAGTTTAGTAGATTTATGTACCGCAAATAACACAGTCTCTATCATCATAGTAGGTTCACTCACGAAAAATCTATCTGAAAAATATGGTGTGGACAGGAGAAAAGCCGCGAGTCTTTTGGATACGTTTGCTTGCTTTATACAAGGATGCATCCCCTACGGTGCTCAGCTGTTAGTTGCTTCCAGTCTCGCAGTAATTTCACCATTCTCCATCATGCAATATTTGTATTATCCTTATCTTTTAGGTGTGGCATCAGTCGTGGCCATATTATTGGGAATCCCCAAGTTTAAAACCCCGATAAAAGGAGACTCACTGTCTGCTGCACAAACAATGAGTTCTTCTAACAAATGAAGCATCATAAGATATATAATCAAGAATATTGCCATGCCTAATACGTGGCAGAAAATTCCCATAGACTGGTTCTATGCCTGTCCACTTTGCAGTGAATAATAGTGTCATCGGCATACCGTTCGAAGGGTGCCTGCAGATTTATTCTTACCCTCCACATATCAAATGCATATGTGCTTGGCACTATTAACCCGCACTCGGGACTTTCACCCGCTAGACTGCGCCCATGTCGGGCGCACAACGACAAGAGCGATATATTTCCACCATCCCTGTGGCGTGAAATATATCGCTCTTGTAATAATATATTCTTTCATAAATCCTGTTCCATTATTTACTTTTTAATGCCGCTGCCGGACACAAATCATTCAATATACATTCATGACATAACGGAGTCCGTGCTTTACAAACACGTCTTCCGTGCCAAATAAGCCAGTGATGTGCCCGACTCCACCATTTTTTTGGAACAGCCTTCTGCAATCCTTGTTCTACCTCTAACGGAGTTTTCCCAACAGCCAGTTCCGTACGATTTGCGACACGAAATACATGCGTATCTACAGCAATTGCCGGTATATTAAAAAGAATACTCACAAGAACATTGGCTGTTTTTCGGCCAACACCAGGAAGTGTGACAAGTTCTTCAAAAGACTGCGGCACTTCTCCGTCATATTTTTCACAAAGAATTGCGCTAGTTTCCAGCAAATGCTGCGCTTTGCTATGATAGAGACCACACGTACGTATTTTACTTTCCAATCCCTGCAGACCCAGTTCAAGCATTTTCTTTGGCGTATTATATAAAGGAAATAAGTCTCCTGTTACAACATTCACTCGTTCATCAGTACATTGTGCCGATAAAACGACGGCCACCAGAAGTTCAAAGGGGGAATGATAATGCAAGGCCGGTTTCAATATACCATACTGCTGTTGAAATCGTTCTAACATTTCTTGTTTTATTTTTTTTGTGATTGCCATTATACTATTCCTCTTTCACACTGATTTCTTCATTCAAACTTCCCATTTCATATCCGCCCAAGTCCAGTGTTACATATGTAAATCCACATTTCTTTAAAGCTTTTACAATACTTTGCCGATGCTTCAATATAACACTTAATTCCTCCATCCCCACTTCAATACGCGCGATATCGCCATGATACCGCACCCGCAGGGATCCCTGAATAAAAGGTGCAATATAAGTTTCTGCTTTATCAATTGTCTCCAATCGCTCCGATGTTAGTTCCATTCCATAGGGAATTCGGCTGGCAAGACAAGCTGCACTTTGTTTGTCCCACGTACGAAGCCCCAATTGACGGGAAATAATTCTGATATCCGCTTTTCCCAAACCTGCTTCGATCATCGGACTGCGTACGTGATCGGATAATTCCAGCAGTGCTTTCATTCCCGGACGGTAATCATCAAGATCATCTATATTGCCGCCATCAATTACCCATTGATATCCTTCCCTCTGTGCTAGTTTTACCAGTGCTTCAAACCTGATTTTTTTACAAATATAGCAGCGTTCTTTCGGATTATGCACAAAATTCGAATTATCAAATTCTGTCGACAATACTTCCCGATGGGGTATTCCTATTGCCTCAGCCAAACTTTTTGCATCAGACCGTTCACTTGCAGGCAGCGTTGGGGATACTGCCGTAACAGCCAGTGACTGCTTTCCTAATACGGTATACGCCGTATAAGAGAGCAGCGTACTGTCTACCCCACCGGAAAAACCAATAACAACACTGCCCATATGGCTTAAGATTTTTTTTAGTTTTTCATATTTTTGTTCTGTATTCACGAGTATATCTCCTGTATCATCATTTTATAAAATTTTGTATTTTCAAGCAAATCCGGTCCATGACGAAAAATACCGCCGCCTACCAAATATATAACATCCCTGCCGTATAACTTTGCCAGCTTAGGAATCGTTTCTTCTGTTATACCGCCACCGGGACTGGGAAAAATCGCCGCTAATTTTCCCAAATGATTTCTAGCGGACTCGGCAATCTTTTTGCAGTCATCCGCCGTAAAAGTAAATCTGCCGCCATAACTGGGAAATACAACAGCATCCGCACCGGCAAGACGTGAAAATACGCCATACAAGACAGACATGACAACACCGGAAAGGCCGGGCATAATAAACCCCCCTGACAACGATGGATGAGAAATTATGGGCAATCCTACCAAGGGATCATC
>JALCNL010000073.1 GCA_022649055.1 Megasphaera sp. | reverse complement strand
CAAGGATATCTTTTAGTTTGAATGATCCTCGGAGACTGTGGATGATCCTTGCTTGTTGTTCTGCGCCTCTTCCGCTAAACGCAGTCTCCTCACTTCTTTTAAATATGCTAC
This sequence comes from Megasphaera sp., assembly GCA_022649055.1. Taxonomy (GTDB): domain Bacteria; phylum Bacillota; class Negativicutes; order Veillonellales; family Megasphaeraceae; genus Megasphaera_A; species Megasphaera_A sueciensis. Next base: position 11,844 of record JALCNL010000073.1, on the reverse strand, counting down.
CTCAATTCGTAATTTAAGATTTTCTTCCTCGAGTTGTTTCAGTCTCTCCGTCTGTGCTTCTGGTAATGATGGGTGGATAGTTGATTTATCTGACACCTTGGATCTCCTGCCTTTCCGTTGCGGTTTGAGACCATCTACACCGACCGCACGATAACGCTGAACCCAAGAGGTTAGAATACTTGGTGTATGTATACCTAGCGAAAGAGCTAACTCGTTGTAAGATGACTCTGTACTTAGATATAACTCTACCGCATATTGCTTAAATTGAAAAGAGTATGTTTTCTTCTGGCGTGACCGTTGAAGAGCTTGTGAACCGTTCTCACGATACACGGCAACCCATTCTTTGAGAACGTTGTCGCTAGGAATATGATACTTCTTTGATAATAGCCTATACCCTAACTTCCCTTGCAAATACTCGTTAACAACTTTCATCTTAAATTCATAACTATATTTTGCCATAAAAAGCTGACCCCCATAAGCTAGATTTCTAGGTCTAACTTATGGGGGTCAGTACAAAATCATTTTTTCACAGCCCTTTTTTTATATAAAAATTTATTACATATGAAACAATAAAAATGCTGCCAACTGATTCATTCCCGCTTCTAACGTATCCAAATCAATAGATTCATAAATAGAGTGGGCGCGGCTTCCTTCGCATATACCAAAAGAAATAGCCGGAATTCCCATACTTAAGGGAATATTAGCATCTGTACTGGCAGCATGAAATTTCATCGGTTGATGGTTGTTTTCACGAATAGCGGCAATACGATCATAGATTTCTGATTGTGTGATGCCTTGACTGCAAGGCCGTTCCCCGATAAGTGTTTGTTTGATTTGTATTTTTTCCGTATCCGCTTTTTGTAAAATAGTTGTCAGATGTTTATCAATACGTTCTAATTCATCTTTTGATTCAGAACGCAGATCAACGGTAAACTCTACTTGTTCCGCAATGGAATTTACCGTTGAACCACCACAGATAGTGCCTACATTATATGTAGTTTTCGGTACTGTCGGTACTTGTTGCATATACAACTGGCAGATAATGGAAGAGGCTGCGGCGATAGCATTGCTGTTGCCAAATTTTTCCCAGCTGTGGCCGCCTTCTGCCGTAATGGAAATGGTATAGCGCCGAGAACCTACGGCAAGATTGACAAATTGGTTACAGCTGCCATCAACAGCGATCATTTCGCTGAGATGTTCTTTCCATGTATGGACAAGATAGCGGCTGCCCTTCAAATTTCCCAGTCCTTCTTCGCCAACATTAAAGGCGAAAAGAATACCTGTAGGTAAATTGATTTTTAATGTATGAAGCATACGGATGAGAAATAACAATCCGGCTACACTGGAGCTGTTATCACCGCAAGAAGGAGCATAAAGTGTATGTCCATCAATTTTTGGTTCAATTGTGGTGACATTGTTGAAAACAGTGTCTATATGAGCATTATACAACGGAAATGTATCAGATTTTTCTAAATGATAGGGATATATTACATTGCCAGCTTCATCTATGTAAGCGCCTTCTGCTTCCCAGCTATTCAATTTTTCCAGAATCCACTCTGCCTTTTTTTGTTCTGAACCGGTCGGAGATGGAATGGTACTTATATCAATGATTAATTGTACTAAATCTTTCTTATGGTCGGTAATAAATTTTTGTACGGCAAGCTCTAATGGTTTGTTCATGGTAATCCCCCTCATTATTTTGTCCTTTTTAATGAACCTAAGGATATTATAATGTCTTTATAATAAAAAGCAATAACTATCTGTGTGATGTAATAAAAAGTTTGGCTTTATATTTTTTAAACTGAGAAAAAGAAGAAGCAAAGTATTGTATTAAAAACTATTAATATAACAGATAACGTATAAAGGAAAAGCAATAAAGACGGTTTTCTGGCGAGAACGCATTAGTTTTGTATAAGGGTTGTAACAAAGTTGTAATATTATTTGTTTATACTTAATGTAATAACAGAAAGGAGTGGAATACAATGCATATAGAAAAAAATTTAAAACAAAAAATAATGGCAGGCATGTTAGCAAGTGCTGCCGTAGCTATTGTTATGGCTTTGCCGTATATATCCGTTTCAGCCAATAACTCTGTTGCGGCACCTATGGCAGATACTGATCGAGTCAGTCAAGGACAATATAGAATGGGATTTGATCATTGCGATTCTCTTCATGAACGAATTGCGACAATGGTGACCGAAGAAAAAATTACACAGGATCAGGCAGATAAATTAGAAAATATCATACAAGAACATACCAATCAACTGATAAAAAAACGTGACGTATGGATACAACACCTTCCTGATGAAACGGGAATTTCAGAACAAACAATAAAAGAGATTTTTTCCAGACCTGACTATTACAGCGTATCTCAGCAAATACAAGATCGTATGACGGGATTAGTTCAGGAAGGGCAAATCACACAGGCGGAAGCGGATTCTATGCAGCACTTCTTTATGAATCATAGATCAGGATGGAACCGACAGAACGGAGAACATCCGGATTTGCGGAATATGCTGCAGCAAACGGCTGAAGAAACGGGAATTTCTGCAGAACGTTTGAAAGAGATTTATTTTATGATGATGCCGCAATATGCCAACCATAAAATTATGATGGAGCAGATGGTTAGAGATGGAAAAATGACACAAACTGAAGCAGATTCTATCCAAAATTATTTTAAAACCCACCAGGATGACTTTCGGCAGAGGAAACGGAATGACATAAAACAGATGGCGGCAGATATGTCTCAAAGTACGGGAATATCGCCTGATCGTTTAAAAACTATCATGGAAGCCATGCGTCCGCAAATGCCCTGTAAGACAGTTTCACAGAATTAATACTACTATTGGAAAAACCATACTGAAATATAAAAACCGATCTGCATAAAAGGCAGATCGGTTTTTTTGTGCTGTCCTTTGGGAAAATTAGTCGTTGCTGTCTAGGTAACATATAATGTGTATTTGGAAATACCGAAATATTTAGAAATTTTATTGCCTGTCTTGGTGATAAGTAAAGTGCCCCGGGTATTTAAAAAATTTAATTACTTTAATCTTGTTGTTTTCAGTCATAAAGGGCATTGGTTTTCCGGATTTTTGGACTGATCCTTTAAGTAAGTCATTTACGTAAAAGTGGTATATGGGGCAGACCTTTTTCGGAACAGGGGACAGAAGTAAGTGGATGTAACGCAAGTATAAAGAAAAATTACGAGTATTCCTTACGATAATTAATACTGAAAGTGCATTATTGTAATATTTATATTACTAAAAATGCATAATTGAATATTTTTGAATGTATCATATTTATTTTTAAAAAACGTATGATACAATGAAGAAAATGTCGGATAGTCTACTAAGAGGACAGCGAGTTATAAAAAAATACAACTCGATTGGTGGGGATTATATATGAGAACAGGTGCGGTCATTGTAGCAGCGGGGATGTCATCGCGAATGGGAGATTTTAAACCCTTGATGAGTATGGGAGAAATGTCTATTATTGGCAGAGTGATTGTAAATTTTCAACAAGCCGAAGTTTTTCCTATCGTTGTTGTAACTGGTTTTCATGCTGAATTATTGGAAAAGCATATAACTAAAATGGGCGCTATTTGTGTGCGTAATCCAAATTATGAGCATACCGAAATGTTTGACTCTGTTTTACTAGGCCTTTCCTTTATCCGGAACTTGTGTGACCGTGTTTTTTTTACACCGGCTGATATTCCTTTATTTACATACGATACGGTACGACAATTGCTTGATACGGTATCGGATGTGGTCAAACCTGTATATTTTGATCGGGATGGGCATCCTGTTCTGTTATCCGGTGCACTTGTCGACAAAATTATAAAATACAAGGGAAACGGTGGGTTAAAAACGGCGATAGATCTTTATGCCGAAGATATTAAGCTTATTGCCGTGGAGGATGAAGGAATTTTGCTTGATGCAGATACCAAGGAAGAATATCAGGATTTGCTGGAACGTAATAATAAACTTCTTTTTAGGCCGGCAGTGGATGTATCTCTTATGCGTGAAGGCCGTCTTTTTGATAAAAATGCAGCATTGCTGCTTCACATGGTTGCATATTCAGGAACTGTCAAAGTGGCTAGTGAAAAAATCGGCATTTCTTATAGCAAAGCATGGAAGATGTTGGCAGCATTGGAAGAACGGCTCGGATTTCCTCTTTTAAAACGGCAGCATGGAGGAGAAGCCGGCGGAATGAGCATTCTTACAGAAGATGGCAGAAAACTTTTATTTTGTTATGAACAATATGCAAAGGCAGTTAAAAAATATGCGGAAGATATATTTGACGATTATTTTGATTGGGAGCCCTGAATATGAAGACTATCGTGATACTGGGAGCGGGACAAATAGGAAAGACGACGGCAGCACTAATTAACCATACGCTGTTTAGGATACTGGCATTTGGAGATAATGCGGTATCGGGACATATATATAATATTCCTATCTTTTCAGTGGAAAAAGCACTGCAGCTTCGTTCTGATATTGTTGTTATTGCAGTGCGTGATACAGTACGGACAAAGGAGTTAAAACAGCAGATACAAAATCTCGGATTTATCGGGCAAATAGTTTCTTTATCCGATTTTATAGATGTCATGGATATGCGCAGCGCGGTACTTTTTCGTGCAGCAGACCGGATTTGTAATGTGGAAGGTTCCATTGCTGAATTAGGCGTTTATAAAGGAGAGTTTGCGGTTACGTTAAATGAACTTTTTCCAGATAGAAAACTATATTTATTTGATACGTTTTCCGGGTTTGACAGCCGCGATATTAGAACAGAAGCAGAATGCGGCTTTTCGCAAGCCGATATGCATGATTTTTCTGATACAAACGCGGCAGAGGTATGGGAACGGCTTCCTCATAAAGATAACGTAATTATTTTTCAGGGATATTTTCCGTTAACGTGTAAAGACATACAGGACGTATTTGCACTGGTCAGTCTTGATGCAGATTTATATGAACCGACATTGGCAGCTCTTGAGTGGTTTTTGCCGCGTCTGGCGGCAGGTGGAATTTTGATTATTCATGATTGGGATTCAAATCGCTTTAAAGGAATACGAAAAGCAGTTGCTGATTATGAGAAAAATCATGGTCGTTTAGCACTTGTTCCATTAGGTGATTTCCATGGTACTGCTATTGTAGTAAAGGAGTAATTATGGGACAATATGTTTTTTTGATCAGACATGGAAAACCATTATTTCCTGATAACAAAAGTTTTTGTATCGGCAGTCGGACGGATGTCCCTCTTTGTGATGAGGGAATGAAACAAACCCAGGCATGGATTCCTTATTTCGATTTCATTGAAAGTATTTATTGCAGTCCGTTATTGCGCAGTAAAAAAACAGCAGAAATTATTGCATCTGGACGGTTTCCTGTTCAAGAAATGACCGCGTTAAGAGAGATTAATGTAGGATTATGGGAAGGGAAAAGTTTTCAGGAGATTCGACGGCAATACCCTGATTTATATCAAAAAAGAGGTGATAATTGGGCCGTTGTTCCGCTGGGTGCGGAAACATTGGACCAAGCTGCTGATAGAATGCAGCAGGTTGTTTTAAAAATTTTGGCGAAGACGGCACACAATGCTGTTGTGGTGACACATGAGGGAAGCATTCGAGCTTTGATGTACCGTCTTATGAGACTCAATCCTAGAATTGATGTCATGTTCCGTCAACCCTATGGTAGTGTGACAGTCCTTAATTATACGGATAATGAACTTATTGTTACAGCCGTTGGCAAGTTGCCTGATGATAGTCCTTCAATAAAAGAAATTCATGAGTTATGGGATGACTATGGGACTCCGGTAAACGTACGAGAGCACTGTCTTGCTGTATGGGATGAATGCTGGCGTATTAGTAATTATTTGCTTGATAGAAAGGTGTTTGTTTCTCAAAAGGCACTGCATGCTGCCGCGCTTCTTCATGATTTGTGCCGTTCTTCAGGACGTGTACATCCACAAATGGCAGCAACTATTTTACGAGAACGAGGATACATGAAAGTTGCCAAATCCATAGAACAGCATCATTGCATACCAGAAATAAAGAGAGAGATTAATGAAGCGAGCATTCTTTATTTAGCCGATAAAAGAGTATGCGGTAATAAAAAAGTCACATTGGAAGAACGGTTTGCTTCAAGCTGGAGCAAGTGTCTTACGGCGGAAGCAAAAATAAATCATCAGAAACAATATAATGCGGCGATCCGCATTCAAAGAATGATAGAACAAGAGGAGGGAAAACCATGAAACAAATCAATACAAAAGAAGCAGTGGGACAAGTTCTTTGTCATGATATTACACAAATTATCCGAGGTGTTACCAAAGCCCCGGTTTTTCGTAAAGGGCATATCATACAAAAAGAAGATATTCCCATTTTGCTTTCTGTCGGCAAAGATCATGTGTATATTTGGGAAAACAATGAAAATATGTTGCATGAAAATGAAGCGGCCATGATTTTACGGGATATTTGTATGGGAGATAACATACGGTCGGGAGAACCTAAGGAAGGAAAAATTGAACTTATTGCAATGTGTGATGGGGTATTTACTGTTGAAAAAGATCAAGTCAGGGCAATTAACTCTTTGGGAGAAATGATGATTGCTGCACGGCATGGTGGCTTTGCCGTGCAAAAGGGAGATATATTGGCAGGGACGCGTGTTATTCCTTTAGTTATTGAAAAGAAAAAAATGGAAATGGCTAAACAGGTTGGCGGAATGAAACCGCTGTTTAATGTTATTCCTTTTAAACAAAAAAAATTTGGAGTTGTTACGACGGGAAATGAAATTTTTCATGGCCGGATCGAAGATACGTTTACGCCAGTTATTCAAGAAAAATTGATGGAATTTGGATCGGTAATGAAAATGCACATTATTGTTGATGATGATCACAACAAGATTACCAGTGCAATTCAGAAAATGCTTGCCGATGGAATGGATATGGTATTTTGCACGGGAGGAATGAGTGTGGACCCTGATGATCAGACTCCTCTGGCAATTAGAAACAGTGGAATTCATATTGTTGCTTATGGAGCTCCGGTACTTCCGGGTGCTATGTTTCTTTTGGCTTATAGTGATGACGGACGGCCTGTAGTGGGACTGCCCGGTTGTGTCATGTATGCTAAACGAACTATTTTTGATTTAGTACTGCCGGCGTTGCTGGTTGATGTTCCTATTACGGCAGCACAGATTTCGGCTCTTGGTGAAGGAGGGCTTTGTTTAAATTGCGCAATTTGTACTTTTCCTAATTGCGGATTTGGAAAATAGGAGGCGTTATGATGGAATTTACACATTTTGATGCCAAAGGAAATGCAGTTATGGTCGATGTAAGCAATAAAAAAAGCACTTCCCGCATTGCGGTTGCTGTAGGTCGGATACGCATGGATAACGTATGTTTTGCAGCTGTTTGTGAGGGAACTGTAAAAAAAGGAGATGTGTTGAGTATCGCTCAAATAGGTGGCATTATGGGTGTTAAACGGACCAGTGAGCTGATTCCTCTTTGCCATGTATTGAATCTTACAACGTGCAGTGTTACATTTTCCCTTTGTCCGGAAACGAGTGAGATTGAAGCACGGTGTACAGTAAAGTGTGAGGGCGTGACCGGAGTGGAAATGGAAGCTCTCATGGGTGTCTCTGTTGCTTTACTTACTATATATGATATGTGTAAGGCCGTAGATAAGCGTATGGAAATCAGCGGAATTCATTTAGTTGAAAAAATTGGTGGTAAAAGCGGTCATTTTCTGTATACGGAAAAGGACGTGATACAATGAAGGATTCATGGGGACGGGTAATTAACTATTTGCGCATTTCTGTTACGGATCGATGCAATATGAGATGTCGTTATTGTATGCCGATTACTGTGCCGCATATTTGTCATGAGGAAATTTTGACATATGAAGAATTTCTTAGAATTTGCCGTGTTGCTGTATCTTTGGGAATCGATCGGTTTAAAATAACAGGAGGAGAACCGTTGGTGCGTAAAGGGATTGTACCATTTATTGCTGCGTTAAAAGCTATACCCGGTGTTAACAATGTTACGCTGACTACTAATGGCATATATTTAAAACAAGTATTGCCGGATTTGGAGGCAGCGGGTATAGATGGAGTGAATATTAGTTTGGATACTATGGAGGAAGGACAGTTTCGAAGTATTACAGGAGTAAATGGATTGCATCAGGTGAAGGACGCGATTGCAGCATGTGCTGCCTCACGTATTCATACAAAAATTAATGCCGTTCTTATGGAAGAAAATAAAGATCAAGTGGCGACATTAGCCGAAATTGCCGCATACTATCCGGTGGATGTTCGATTTATTGAGATAATGCCTATTGGTGTTGGACGTAATTATGCGGGCCCATCTGAAAATGATATGCTTCAATGTCTAACGCGTCAGTACCCTGATTTGCATTTTGTAAATGAAAAACGCGGTAACGGGCCCGCCGTGTATTTTAAAAGTCGGTTACTGAAAGGCCGCATCGGTTTTATTGCAGCTAACACACATCGTTTTTGCATAGATTGCAATCGCATGCGTCTAACAAGTACCGGTCAGTTAAAACCCTGTTTGTGTTATGATACGGCAGTCGAGCTAAAACCCCTGCTGCGGGCGGGAACAGATTTTTTTGATTTGGAACAAATGTTGGTTCATATGTTTACTATGGCAGTCAGTATAAAGCCGAAGGAACATTGCTTTACAGAAAAAAATAAAATTACAGAATATAGAACAATGAACCGAATAGGAGGATAACATGGGAAAAATAGCAGCGATTTGTATTAGTACGGTGCGAGGTGTTCAAAAAGTACCTGTTAATGAAGCGGAACTGATTCAGGAATGGGGAATCAAGAAGGATGCACATGCCGGACATTGGCATAGGCAAATTAGCTTATTATCCATAGAAAAAATACAGGCTTTCCGTCAAAAAGGGGGGCATGTTGAGTTTGGATCTTTCGGAGAAAATCTAGTTGTACAGGGATTTGATTTATCGAAGCTTCCCGTCGGAACATTGTTTCAATGCGGGAATAATATATTGCTGGAAATAACTCAGATTGGCAAAGAGTGTCATGCGCACTGTGCCATATATAAGTCTGTAGGTGACTGCATTATGCCGCGTGAGGGCATTTTTGCCCGTGTTTTAAAGGGCGGTATGGTTCATATCGGAGATCGTTTAGAGATAGTAAAACGAACAGTCAAAAGACCATATCAAGTTGCGGTTATAACTCTTTCCGATAAAGGAAGCCGCGGTGAACGAGAGGATGTGAGTGGACCACTTATATCGGAACGGTTAAAACGAGCAGGATATGAAGTGGTAGAGCAAATTTTAATTGCTGATGATGCCGCTGCATTGAAACAACAATTATGTCGGTTAGCGGATCAACGGCAATTAGATTTAGTGGCAACAACGGGTGGAACCGGCTTTGCATCGCGTGATATTACTCCTGAAACTACATTGGCAGTTGCTACAAAGAATGTTCCGGGAATTGCAGAGGCAATGCGGTCCTATTCCTTGCATATTACACCACGGGCAATGTTGTCACGAGCAGTGAGTGTCATTCGTCATAAAACGTTGATTATTAACTTTCCGGGCAGTCCTGCGGCTTGTGAAGAATGTCTGGATTGTATCCTTGATACATTGCCGCACGGGTTAGCTGTTTTGCGCGGAGAGATTGCCGAGTGTGGACGACGTTGATAAAAAATGATCTAAAATTAGAAGAGGTGAATATCATGCAATTTAAAAAATATATTGGGTTGAGTATACTTGCTTGTTTGCTGTTTAATGTCATGGGATGCGGCATCTCTAACAATAAAGACGCAAAGACCGCTGCAGATGCGGGTAAAAAAACTCATCTGACAGTATTTGCTGCCGCCAGTATGACGGAAACAATGAATACCATTGCTGAAAATTACCAAAAATCTCATCCTAATATTGAAATTATTTATAACTTTGACTCATCAGGAACATTAAAAACACAAATTCAAAATGGGGCAGTTTGTGATTTGTTTATTTCTGCGGCACCTAAACAAATGAATGAATTGGATGTTTCTAAAGGGGAAGCAGAAAATCCACAAAGATTGGATTATGTTTTGCAGGGAACGCGGTTAAATTTATTGGAAAATAAAGTGGCCCTTGTTGCACCGGAGGATAATCCTAAACATATTAAAGATTTTGAAGATATGGCTGAAAAATTAAAAAATGGATCTATTCGTCTCGTCATGGGCAACAGTGATGTTCCTGTGGGGCAATATACTCAGAAAATTTTAGATTTTTATAAACTCGATGAAACTGCATTGGCAGAGGCCGGACATATTTCCTATGGTTCTAATGTTAAAGAAGTAACTACACAAGTTAAGGAAGGTAGTGCGGACTGTGGGATTATTTATAGTACGGATGCGTTTAGTGCCGGACTAACACCTCTCGGCCTTGCTGCGAAATCTATGTGCGGTCAGGTTATTTATCCGGCTGCTGTCATGAAGAACAGCAACAATCAGGAAGCAGCAAAAGAGTTTCTAAAATATTTGCAAAGTGAAGAAGCTATGAAGGTTTTTGAAGGTGTTGGTTTTAGTAAAATCAGCTGAAAAAGTGTAAAATGAAATAAGAGGAAGACTTTTCGCAAGAAAAAAAGTTTTTCGCTCATTTTGTATAAGGACTTGATAACTATGGATTGGTATCCACTATGGAATAGCTTGCGGATTGCAGCAATTTCTTGTGTCATCGTATTTTTCAGTGGTATAGGTATGGCATACTATGTAGCTAAACTACCGAGAGTATGGAAAGGAGTTCTGGATGTTGTATTAACGTTGCCTCTGGTTTTACCGCCTACCGTATGCGGCTGGCTGTTATTACTTGTTTTTGGCTTGAAACATCCTGTTGGAATTTTCTTACAAAGTATAGGAGTGCAGTTTGTCATGACCTGGTATGGAGGAATTATTGCCTCCGCGGTTGTTGCATTTCCGCTGATGTATCGTACGGCACGCGGAGCTTTTGAAAGTTTTGATGAAACGCTTGCTTGGAGTGGAAGAACATTAGGATTATCTGGTACATATATATTCTGGCATATACGGATGCCTTATTGTAAACAAGGAATCATCGCTGGGACTGTATTGTCTTTTGCCAGAGCACTTGGTGAATATGGAGCGACCAGCATGCTTATTGGCTATATTCCAAAAAATACCGCAACTATTTCGACAACAGTTTATCAATTATGGAGAACCAATGATGAATATAGCGCTTTTGTGTGGGTGTTAGTCAATATTGCTATTAGTGCCGTAGTATTATTGACCGTTAATATGTTGGAAAAACACGGACAAGGAAGGCGGGTCTGTTCATGAGCATGACCATAGAAATCCATAAACAATTAGGAGCATTCAGACTTGATGTGGAATTTCAATTAGAATATGGTATTTTAGGACTCTTAGGCGCATCGGGAAGCGGAAAGAGCAAAACATTGCAATGCATTACGGGAATTGAGCGGCCTGATGAGGGGAAAATCATTATAAACGGACGTACGGTATTTGACAGTAGAAAAAACATTAATTTAAAAACACAGGAACGCCATGTAGGATACCTTTTTCAAAATTATGCGTTATTTCCTAATATGACTGTTGCGGAGAATATTTCTTGTGGGGTGCATACGGTATCTGATAAAAGGGAACGGACGAATCGTATTGGAGATATTATAGACCGCATGCAGTTGTCAGGACTGGAAAAACGCAAACCGGCACAGCTTTCCGGAGGACAGCAGCAGCGAGTGGCCCTGGCACGTATTCTCATCAATAAACCTGAAATTTTGCTTTTGGATGAACCGTTCAGCGCACTTGACAGTTATCTTAAAGAACAGCTTATGACCGAAT
>JALCNL010000072.1 GCA_022649055.1 Megasphaera sp. | reverse complement strand
ACCCATATTTTTTTAACTTTTCCATATTGTGTTGAACAATCGGATTTAAATACATATTTGTATTCATAGCCGGCGCAATGACAACAGGAGCCTTAGTAGCCATTACCGTAGTGGTAAGCATATCGTCAGCAATGCCACCGGCAATTTTTCCAATGCAATTAGCCGTAGCCGGTGCGATAAGAAACACATCTGCCCAAGATGCCAACGCGATATGTTCAACATGCCAATTAGTTACTTCGTTCCACATAGATACAGTAACAGGATTACCTGTTATTTCACGTAATGTCAGAGGGGTAATAAATTTTGCCGCATTTTCAGTCATGATACATTTGACTTCCGCGCCTCGTTTACACAATAAACTGGCAATTTCAGCGGCCTTAAATGCCGCAATACCCCCACAAACAGCGAGAATAACCTTCTTATTATTTAATAACATCGGAATCACCAACTTTTATTTTATGCCGCTTTTCGGGGCTTTATATGTAATTTTACCTTCATCAATCTCTTCCATAGCAATAGATACAACCTTTTCGGATTTTGTATCCACAAGTGGTGCATCACCGTCATTTAACTCACGCGCGCGTTTAGCCGCCAATGTTACCAATGTATATTTGCTATCTACTTTTGTCATTAGAGATTCTAAGGTCGGTTTAATTAACATAACATATCACTCCTAATCTTCAAATTGTGCATGAATGGAAGTTATTAAATGATGATTACGGGAAACTTTGCACTGTTCCGCCACAATAATCGCAGCAGCGCGTTCAACAGCCAATTCTAATACATCATTAATAACTACATATTCATACTCTGATAACCATTCTAACTCATTTTTTACTTTAGCCAATCGTCCGGCAATAACATTTGCCGAATCGGTATGACGGCTTTTCAAACGGTTAGCCAAAATATCCAAGGAAGGCGGAATAACGTAAATAAACACTGCCTTAGGATATTTCTTTTTTATCTGCATTGCACCTTGAATATCTATTTCCAGCATAACATTCTTTCCTTGCTGGAGCATATTAAACACGTATTCTTTAGGCGTTCCGTAATAATGCTCATATACCTGCGCATATTCTAAAAAAGAATCTGTATGAACCAATTCTTCAAAATGAAAATTGTCCGTAAAAAAATAATTTGTTCCATCCACTTCCCCATTACGCGGTTCTCTGGTCGTCATGGAAATAGAATAATAGATGTTCGAAAAACGCTTTCGCAAAGCATCGCAAATAGTTCCCTTTCCAGCTCCCGAAGGTCCCGACACAACGATGAGTAATCCGGGATCGTTCATGTCATTACTTCCTTTCTTCATCATCATTGTATACTGCTTCGTTTTCGTTCCCAACGGTAAGAATACGATGCGAAATTGTTTCCGGCTGAATAGCGGATAAAATGATTTGCCCGTTATCCATCATCAATACGGAACGAGTTTTACGGCCAAAGGTGGCATCTATCAGCATATTATGTTCTCTCGATTCCTGCACCATTCGTTTTATCGGTGCCGATTCGGGACTAATAATAGCAACTACCTTATTTGCCACGACCATATTTCCAAAACCGATATTTAAAAGATTGAAATTCATATTCTCACCATCACTCAATATTTTGAATTTGTTCTCTGATTTTTTCAATTTCATTTTTCAATTGCAAAACATATTCTGTGACATCTAAATCAGCAGCCTTCGAACCAATGGTATTGGTTTCTCTATTTAATTCTTGAATAAGAAAATCTAATTGCCGTCCTATATCGCCATTTTCTTCTAAAATTCTCCTTAATTGTACCACATGACTGCGAAATCGCACAACTTCTTCCGTAAAATCAACCTTATCCGCATACATGGCAACTTCCTGCAAAAGACGTTCTTCATCAGGAACAGCTTTTATCTCATTAAACATACTTATTATTCGTTTGCGTAATCTGCTTTCATAATGTGCCGCAATATCATCCTTTCGTTCTGCAATAGAATGAACTATATTCTCTATTTTATCAGCACGCAGCAATAAATCTTTTTTGATATTCAGCCCCTCCGCTTCACGCATCTGTACAACACGATTCAAAGAAGCTTGCAACGCAACGAAAAAAACCGGCCAACAATCATCTGCATCAATTTTTGGCGGTTCTTGAATAAACCAGTCCTTAGTCAGCGAAATAATTTGAGATAATGTTGTCTTTTCATGAAACAACTCTTCATTTACTTTATCCAGTGCATATTTACAGTCTGTTAAATTAGCAGAATCAATTCGTATCTGCGGCTCTTTGCATAGTAATTCTGCTACAGTAACATATACGTCCACTTTTCCACGATGCAGAACTGATTTCAATTCATTTCGTATGCGGTCTTCTAATACCAGATATGCATGCGGCATGCGTATCGATAACTCTAAAAAGCGTTGATTTACTGCCTTAATTTCTATCGTAACTTGTAAATTTTCGTTACTATAAGTTCCTGAACCAAATCCAGTCATACTTCGCAAGCCGATGACCTCCTTATACGCCATTCTGTATGATAGTATAGCCCAAATCAGTCATCTATGTCCACTATTAAAAGGAAAATACTTTTTACTATAGGTTTTTAATTGAAAATATACTACAATAGAAGAGATAATAAAAAAAGGAGTACCCACATGAATATAGATGGAATTACTTTACATAGTATAACAAAAGAATTACAGCAAATTTTAGTAGGCGGTCAGATTTCAAAAATATATCAGCTAGATCATCGCAGCCTATATTTTCGCATTTTTAATGATGCGGGAAGTCATCATTTAGTTATTACATTGGATGATGCCCCGCGTGTATACGTAACAAATCACATGCCTACAACCCCGGACATTCCTACCGGATTATGCATGTTTCTGCGTAAGTATTATGAAAACGGACGTATTGCAGCGATTCAACAACTTCACTTAGATCGTTTGATCGAAATTTCTGTGGATGTTCTAGATACACGAGGGCAAGTAGTTACACGAAAAATACATATAGAACTTATGGGAAAATACAGCAATGTAATCTTTACTGAAAACGGAATCATTCTGGAAGCGTTGATCAAGACAACAAAAGGAAAACAAGCCGTACGTACTATTTATCCTAAAGAACCGTACGACTTCCCTCCAAATTTCATGCGTATGAACCCATTTGATTTTTCCGCACAGGAATTAGCAGATATCATGACTGTCGATACCCATATCCCTTTAGGCAAATGGATGTTGAAACGTTTTAACGGAATGAGTACCATCGTTCTTGATGAACTTTCTTTTCGCACGGACTGCCACTTGGAAAAAAATGTTGCAGAAATGTCTCCCGCCGATATTTTTACATGGTGCCGCTCCATTGAAACGTTTGGGTATGAACTTAATGATGTCAAAGGAGCCTATGTATATGTCCGTGACAATCGGGATATTCTTTTCCCATTGCTTTTAAAAAGCTTGGAAAAGTATCCTCACCGGTATTATGAATCCATCGAAGAATATTTAAGTGAATATGAACACACTCATCGCAGTTTAAACAGTGAGCAGGAAGAACTTAGAAAAAAGGTTTTAAAATTAATCGAAAAGCAAAAACGTAAAATAAAACGCATCGCTTTAGAAATGAAAGAAACCGACAAAATGGATATATACAAGTTGTATGGAGACCTTCTTATGATATACGCTTATATGAAGCGGGATCATGAATCATCTATTACTATAACAAATTTATTATCAGATACCCAAGAACCCATAACCATTTCCTTAAATCCCGCCTATTCTATGACGGATAATGCAAATCGTTACTATAAACGATACACAAAAATGCGTAACCGTGTACAAATATCGCAAAAACTTCATGCGGAGAATAAAGAATACCTGGATTATTTATATTCTTTGGACTATGCACTTGATAACACAACAGACAAACATGAACTACTCGACATAAAAGCAGAAATGTTGAAAATGGGTCTTATAAAGTCAACATCAAAAAACAAATTACGTAAAGAATTTTCACAAAATATAGTAACCATAAAAGCAGATGGTCTCGAAATCTGGATTGGTCATAATAATCGTCAAAATGATTTCTTAACTTTCAAAAAAGCGCATCCCTACGACTTATGGTTTCATGCAAAAGACACACCCGGATCACATGTTATTTTAGCCTGCCATCGAGTAGAACCGACAGAACATCAAATTTTAATTGCTGCCCAATTAGCAGCATATCACAGCAAAGCAAGAGCCTCTTCTAAAGTAGATGTAGATTGCACCTTGTGCCGATATGTCAAAAAACCGGCACATGCAGCTCCCGGTTTTGTTACATTTGAAAAACAAACAACGTATGTTGTCGAACCAAAAGATTGGTCCAAAACAGCAAATGAAGTTAAATAAGCACGTATGTTTTGCTGTTAATCTAAAATATCGTTATATTCAGGATGTTTTTGGAACCAAACCACAGCATAAGAGCAAGTAATTTTCGCTTTCCAATGATTCTGCCGAATTACATTTGCAGCAGCCTGCATCAGTTTTCCTGCTGCCCCTTGTCCACGCAGTGAGTCATCTACAAAAGTATGCGTAATATTTACGACTGCATCCCCTTCAAATGGGAAAAGAACTTCCGCAATCAATTCTTTTTTTTCGTTTTCCGACCAAATACGATTGGAGCCATATTGTAATATCATAAAAATTCCTCCTTATCTCCTTATATAATGTATATAATATATTCTATCATTATACAAAAAAATTATGACGAAATCTGTCGTATTTATAACAAAACAAGGCATTTTTATAAAATGCCTTGTTTTTCGCATATTAAAAGACTATTCTGAATCCGATCTTATTTGGTTACGTCCACAACTTTGCCAGGATTCATAATATTCTTAGGATCCAAGCCTCTCTTAACAGCTTTCATCATTTCAATTTCAACAGGATTCGTGTATTTTGCCATCAAAGCAGCACGTTTGTATCCAATTCCATGTTCACCAGATACACGGCCCTTAAGAGAATATACAAGTTTATATATTTCCTGCTGAATCTTCGGCAACATATCTTCCCATTCTTCCTGTGTGCGATCATCTTTCAAGATATCGATATGTACATTGCCATCACCACAATGACCCGCACAATGCATTGCTACATTATATTTTTCACCCAAACGGGAAATTTGGCTGACTGCGCCCGGAATTTCTGTCATAGGAACAACGATATCTTCCATGGAGAATACCAAGCTGCGAGCACGGTCGGCTTCCAAATAGGCTTTACGGGATTTCCAGATAACCGTCGGATTAGCAACTAATACATCCAATGCGTTGCCTTCTCTGGCCAATTCATCAATTTTTTCGCATTGTTCATCAAGTAAATCTTCATTATCACCGGCAATCTGAACGATAATATAATTTCCTATGTCAGAATGCTGCAATTTTTCATTTAAGAATACTTCAACCTGTTTAATGGAAGCATTATCCATAAATTCAACACATACAGGCGTGATTCCGGCATTCATTACCTTTGGTGTCAAGGCAATAGCATCATCTAAATTATCGAATACTGCTAAAAGATCCATCGAGAATTTTGGTAAAGCAACTAATTTAAGATATATTTTGGTAATGATTCCCAAAGTTCCTTCAGAACCAATAAACAGATGCATTAAGCTGTAGCCTGTAGCATTTTTACGTACTTTCCCGCCTAATTCAACAATATCCCCTGCGGGAGTAACAACTTCCATGCCAAGAACCTGATCCCGGGTTACACCATATTTTACAGCACGGTTACCGCCGGCATTCGTTGCAACGTTGCCGCCGATAAAGCAAGAATCCCCACTGCAGGGATCTCCGCCGTAGAAAAGGCCGGCGTCTTTAACCGTATTCTGTAAAACAGCTGTTGTTACACCCGGTTCCGTAGTAACAATCATATTTTCTTTATCAATTTCAATAATTTTGTTCATTCGTTCAATAGAAATAATTACGCCGCCAAAAATCGCTACCGCACCAGCTGCAAGACCTGTACCAGCTGCACGGGGAACCATAATTGTATCGGCTTCATAACAAGCCTTTACACAAGCTGCTACTTCCTGTGTATTAGCCGGAAGAACAACACACTGTGCTGGTTTCATATAATGAGGATCCGTTACTTCATCGTGGCCATAGGGTTCCAATTTTTCTTTGTCTGTAATACAATACTTTTCACCTACAATAGATTTTAACTTTTCAATTAATTCCTGAGAAACTTCACCTTTTGCCATTTAAAAAAACCTCCATTCACCTTAAATACAGAATATTTGCGCATAGATACAGTATCCCCCCCATACTACTGATAGTAAAATCAGTAGTATGGAAATCAATACGTATCAGCAAATAATTAAAACACCGATAAATACATTGATCAGATACTTTTAACTGGCGCCAATTAAAATAAAATCATACAATATAGTTATCGTTAAAAAAAACATCACCTTTTGACAATAGAGTATTAAATGATAATCAAGCCTTCTGTCAGGCAATCTATAGCAATACTGTTTCTTCATTGCTTTTCGTCGAGCTCATACCATTTATTACCTTAATTTATATCTTGAATTCATTATAGACATTTTGCAATAAGTGTACAATAGGTTTTTTTAAAAAATAAATAAGTTTTTCTTATTCAGGGTTTCAAAAAGACGCTTATTTGTAACGGTTTATACGTCAACCATGCTGTTAATTTATTTTTAAAATAAAAAATTTTTTTTACAATTTTTTTCTCATTTTCATTATACAAATTTTAATTTTCCAGTATGGTTTATCCCTTGGGATAAGATTAAAGCGTCTCGATATACACTGGCTACAGCTTCCAGCGTTTCCATCCGATATAACGCTTGGTATAAATCATTACCAACAGAAACCGCCCCATGATTTGCCATAAGAATTACATTAACATCAGCCAAAACAGCTGCACAAGATTCTGCAAGTTCCATAGAAGCAGGATCGGCATAAGGAACCGTTGCAACATGCCCCAGATAATCTCGTCCTTCCGTTATAATATTATCCGGAAATGCTACCCCTGCTACTGTCAGCGCTGTCGAAACAATAGGATGTGCATGTACAACGGCCTTGACGTCTGGCCGCTTACGATATATTGCCAAATGCAAATTAGTTTCCGATGAAGGTTTTCCTTTGCCGGTTATGATATTTCCTTGTACATCAAGTTCTAATAACATATCGCTAGTCAAACTGCCTTTGGAAACTCCAGAAGGTGTAATAATAATATGCCCATCTTCCTTGCGATAGCTTATATTTCCATCACAAGCCACCACCAATTTATACCAACACATTTTTTTGCCGATTTCACATAACCTATCTCTTGAATCCATTACCGAATCCTCCTTTTTATTTACAAATAAAAAATACCTTTCCTACATCAATTATAAACCCAAACCAGGTCTACTAGATATAGAAAAGGTATTCTATAATTGCAAACTATACTCCTTCTATGCGATAAATTTAATTTTTATCACGGCAGCAAGGCGGCAATGATGTGGTTGTATCCGTATTCACAGAGGCGTGTTTAGACTGACACGCAGAGCATGACGAAGTGCCGCAGGAACAACCGCTTTTACCACTGACAATATCACGAAAATGTCGAATCATATATGCTGCAGCTAAAATTACGATGCTTCCAACAATCAAAGTTGAAATATCCATAAAATCTGCACCTCCTTAACGTTAGTATATATTTATTATGCTCCCAATCCTGCCAATAAAGCAATATGATAAACAGCAAAGGCAAACACCCACGCCAGTATTATACCTAATCCTGCAGACATGGCCGGCCATTTCCAAGAGTTTGTTTCTCTTTTCATAACCGCCAGTGTTGCCAAACAAGGCATATATAACAACGAAAATACCATTAGAGATAACGCTACTGCCGGATTAAAATCAGGATCCTCAGATAAAAACGTAATCAAATTATCATCATCATCGGCGTCGGCACCTACACTATAGATAGTTCCCAGTGTACTTATCATTACTTCTTTGGCAGCCGTGCAGGCCACAAGGCCTACTCCTATTTTCCAGTCAAATCCCAGAGGACGAAGAACAGGTTCAACAAAGTGTCCAATAGATGCCGCATAACTTTGCTGTAATTTTTCAGACTTTTGGGCTGTTTCTAAATCATCAGTATCAGCATCCGCTTTTTGCTGTATATCATATAATGGAATAGCTCTGTTATAAACAGCAGGATCCGATTTTTGCAATGCGGCGAAGGCTTCCGGATAAGCACCTTGTTCAATCTTTTCCTTATCATCTTTTGCTTTGTCAGCCGCAGTAGTCATTGCTTCATACATCGTTGCTAACGTAGGATCCTGTTCCATGGAGTCCAACCCCATATCCTTTAAAATAGGGACTTGCTGTATATCAACAGACGCGGCTATTTTTTCTTTAGCGGCATCATAATCACGCGAATATTCCACATCCATAGGATATGCAGTCAAGCACCACACTAAAATGGATGCTCCTAAAATGATAGTCCCCGCCTTTTTCAGATATAATACGGTACGTTCCCACATATGA
Source organism: Megasphaera sp. (assembly GCA_022649055.1). GTDB lineage: Bacteria > Bacillota > Negativicutes > Veillonellales > Megasphaeraceae > Megasphaera_A > Megasphaera_A sueciensis. Next base: position 3,688 of record JALCNL010000072.1, on the reverse strand, counting down.
ATCAAGACGCCCTTTACCGTGGGAATATGATATGGCGGCATTTCCATAACAAAAGGTTCCTGTTCTCCTTTAAATACAGTGGAACGTAACACTGTAGCCAGTACAACGGCAACTATAATTCCCAGTATATACATAGCAAACAGCACGGTTCCCGATTGTCCAGCTGTAAAGAAGGCGGCAATAAGAAGTGTATATACCGGAAGCCGGGCACCGCAGCTCATAAAGGGAAGTGCTAAAATGGTGACCATTCTGTCTTTTGGATTATCTAGTGTACGGGCAGCCATAATACCCGGTACGTTGCACCCAAAGCCTAATATCATAGGAATGAACGATTTTCCGTGCAATCCGCAAGCACGCATAATGCGATCAATCAAAAATGCAGCCCTAGCCATATAACCCGTATCTTCCAACAAACTGATAAACAAATACAATAATATAATTAACGGTACAAAGCTTAAAACAGCGCCAACACCGCCAATAACCCCATCCACAACTAATGACCTCAGTTGTTCGCTGGCAATCATGGGGCCAATCCATTTTCCTAAGGCATCAAACCCACTGCTCAGCCAATCTTGAGGAATAGCTCCCACTTCCATGACGATATTAAACATAAGCCACATAATGAACATGAAAATGGGAAGTCCTAACACTCGATTCGTAAGGATATAATCAATTTTATCAGATAAGGAATCACTAGTACCTGTATTTAAAACAGCATCATTATAAACAGCAACAGCAAACTGATGTCTATACTGGGCAAAGACAAATTCTAAATCCATTTTTTCTTTTAAACTATCACGTAAAGTAGCCGCTAACGCTAAAATATGTTCTGTATTTTGCAGAGCGGTTACACTATCTATTACTTCACTATCATTTTCTAACAACTTTATAGCCAGCCATCGGATAGGATAACGAATAATACCTTGTTTTGTGATAGCATCCGTTAATACATGAATAGACGGTTCTAATTCATTGCTGTAGTCAACTTCTGGATTATGAAATGTATTCACACTGGCAGCCTTAATAATCGCATGCAATACTTCTTTAGTGCCTAAATTTTTACTTCCTATAACAGGAACCACTGCGACCCCTAGGCGCTCGCGCAATTTCTGAATATCAATTTTAATTCCCATGCGGTCCGCTATATCCATCATATTTAAAACCAATACCACAGGACGTCCCAGTTCAATAAGTTGTGCTGTTAAATATAAATTTCGTTCAAGATTGGAGGCATCACACACATTAACGATTAAATCCGGTTTTTCATTAATAATAACGTTTCTTGCTACCACTTCATCCAACGAACGTGCCGTCAAACTATATGTACCCGGTAAGTCAACAAATAACATCTTCCTGTTATCAAAAACGCAAGTTCCTTCTTTTTTTTCTACTGTAACTCCGGGATAATTTCCAACATGTTGTTTGGCTCCGGTAATATTATTAAAAATGGTCGTCTTTCCGCAGTTGGGATTACCCGCCAAGGCAATCTTGATTATTCCTGCTTCACTCATGACTACTGTCTCCCCCTCTCGCAAGAAACGCCAATCATAGCCGCCTCATTTAATCGTAACGACAATGCACATCCTTTGACTTTAACCTCTACAGGATCACCCAATGGAGCCTTTTTTATTACTGTAATATGAGTTCCTTTTACAACCCCCATATCCACTAACCGATGTTGTATATTGCCATGTCCATGCAATGTTTCAACTACACCGGTTTCTCCCTTCTTCATCTCCGATAATTTCATACTTTCCATTATCTTCGCCTCCATTGATATTGATTTTTACTATCATAATTATACACAACAGTACATTGCTTTGTCAATGATAAACAATATCATTTATATTGTGTCTTGATATTATTTGCAGACATTGTATGCAGAAAAATGACACTTCACCGCACATGGCAAAGTGTCATCATGCGCAATACTTTTTAGGCTAATGCTGCCGCCGCTTTCCCCAATGCAGTACAATCAGTTGTATCTTCCGGTGTACCGTTTACGGTAACTGCGGGATCTATAAAAATAGCCCCGGCATCTTTTACTTCTGCAATCCAATTTTCCATCCATTCCCCAGTTCCCCATCCATAAGATCCAAAAAGGCCTACTTTTTTACCGGATAATTTCCCTTTTAACTCATCAAAGAAAGGCTGAACTACCGTTTCTTCTAAAACTTCCGCCCCCATCGCCGGGCATCCCATTATAATAACATCATGTGCTGCAACAGAATCTGCATCCGTATTTTCAAAGCTTACTCTTTCCACTTCTTTGCCCTCATCCTTCACTGCTTTCTCTATGATTGACGCCATAGCCTCTGTATTTCCTGTGCCACTCCAATATACGATTTCTACCATTTTTATTACCTCCTAAAAAAATATATATAAGCCATGATTTATATCATCAGCATATATGCGTTACGCAACAATTAAACTCCATAAAGAGTATCCCAAATTATATCGATGCAAATAATCCTGACGGCAGCAAGAATATTGCCGAAATGTTTCAATTGCCGTATTTACATTGGTATATACTTTCCATTCTCCACAAATTTTCGCCTGATCGCCGCCAAACTGAATAAATTTTTTTACATCTGCCACAGGATATCCTAAAAAAATTCCCAACTCATGAGGAAATGTATTTTTTTGTTTGACTCTAGCAGAGAGAATAATCAACTGTGTTTCTAATCTGAGTCCCGGTTCATATCCTGCGTCAGACAAAAAATGCTCATTTTCTGCCTTTGTTATATACCTTTCTACTCTTTCCTTATTATAGATATATAAAAGATATCTGTTTTTGCAAGAACAAAGTATTTGAAAATATATTCCTTTATTATTACATAAACGGTTATATTCAATAAGTAACTTGTTTTTTACAATTTTATATTCCGTTTCAGGAATACTGATCAAATTTGCAATTTTTAATCCAGCCAAGGTTGGCGCACCATGGTACACCAATAATTGCTCCAATAGCACAATAATTCAGCTCCTTTCGCGATTACCGGTAAAATTATTATTTCAGCATTCCACATGACCATCTAATATAGATTTTAAAGCGGACGAACTGCTCGTATGGGAACGTACTATAACGGCATTTTTTCGTTGGGCTTCTTTTATAGCACAACGTACCATACTATGGCTTACTGTGCTGGTAAATAAAACCACCAAATCAGGAAATCCAATTTTCGATTTAAAGTCACTCGGAACCTGGGTAAATACTTTCGCTTTACAATCATATTTTTTGCAAAGATTTTTGTATCTACATACCATACAATCATTACCACCAACAATGACTACACTCATATCCTCACCTCTCCTAAAAATAATACATCAAATATTACTTTTTTATTTTATCTTATTTGATAATAATTGTCAATATCAATTATTATATGAATTATCAAATACAACTGATAAAAACAGGTAATTACTTGATATATATTTAGATAATTACCTAAAGTTCACAACATATAAGTTGTATATTTAGTACTCATATCATAAATATATTGATAATGTTTATTATAAACAACTATATATGACACTTCAAACAGTCTGCAAAAAATACTACAAAAAACCAGCTACATCAAAAAAAAGATATAGCTGGTCCAAACAGATTAAAAAGCATGTGTAAGCGTAGCTTCAATTTTTGTATTATGAGAACCACTGGGAGCATCCTCAGCATCCCGCAGTGTTT
>JALCNL010000071.1 GCA_022649055.1 Megasphaera sp. | reverse complement strand
CTTTCCGGAGGACAGCAGCAGCGAGTGGCCCTGGCACGTATTCTCATCAATAAACCTGAAATTTTGCTTTTGGATGAACCGTTCAGCGCACTTGACAGTTATCTTAAAGAACAGCTTATGACCGAATTGCATACGCTTTTGGCAGAATTTCAAAAAGATGTTATTGTTGTTACGCATAGTCGGGATGAAGCATATCAATTATGTGATCATATTGCTGTTTTGGATGCAGGACATTTGGATGTTTTTGGAGAAACAAAGAAAATTTTTCAGGATCCGGCAACGCGTGTGGGTGCAGAACTTACAGGGTGCAAAAATATAGTTAAAGCAAATAAACTAGGAACAACACAAATATACGTGCCGGATTGGAATCTTATACTTGACACGGGACGTTATGTGGAAGAAGGGGTGCAGGCCATCGGCATACGTGCCCATTGTTTTTGCGGAGAAATCAGTGAAAATGCTTTTGATATTACTGTAGTCGAGCAAATCGAACAGCCCTTTGAGTGGATTGTAAAATTCCAGTATCTAGGACAAAATAAAGAGACGAATTTGATATGGTGGCGTTTCGCTAAAACGGATAAGCCGAAAACAATACCTGAAAAATTGGGGATTAAGGGGGAAAATATCCTTTTGTTATATGCGTAGGAGGCGTAATAAATGAAAGACATTATATATGAAATTGCTGATGCGTTATGGAATGATTTGCAAAAGGAAAAAAACAGTATTCTTGTCACGTTGACTTCAGATAAAGGAAGCGCACCGCGCAGTAAAGGAGCTTGCATGGTTGTCGATGATGCGGGGTTGGCGGCAGGAACTATTGGCGGCGGAAACATGGAATTTTTAGCTTTACAAGAAGCCGAGGAGGTGTTAAAGCAAAAAAAAGGAAAGGTATCTATTTTTAATTTAAGTGGTGCCTGCGGCGGGAATGTGGAGGTTTTATTCACGTTTGTAGCTCCGACAGAACGAAATAAACAGGCTGTACATACTATGCGGCGTGCAATAAAAGATCATAAAGCAGGCTGGTTGGTATTGCCTTTTACGGCAGAAAGAATAGGTTTTGTCTGTACAGAGGGAATAGCTGGGATAGATATTCCTGTAGAAAAAATGGAAATTACGTCAGTTAAGGGATGTGATACCATTGACACATCAGAGGGAACCTATTACGTTATGATGATTTATAATCATATTCGTGTTTTTATTTTCGGCGGCGGACATGTGGCACAAAAATTAGTTCCCATGTTGCGATTTATAGGGTTTCGCTGTATTGTGACAGATGATAGACCGGAATTTGCTGCACCTGAACTTTTTCCGGATGCGGAAGCTTGTTATGTAAGAGACTATAATGAATTAGAGAAATTTTATGATATACAGCCGGAAGATTATATTATTTCTGTTACACGGGGGCATGAAGGCGATTTTGAAGTAGAAAGGTTTGCATTGCGGACCCCGGCTAGTTATATTGGTGTTATTGGAAGTCGGACAAAACATGCAATGGTGGCGGAAAAGCTGAAAAAAATACACTTTACGGATACCGACTTGGCAAGAGTCACAGCTCCTATCGGACTTGATATTGGCAGTGAAACACCAGCGGAAATCGCGGTCAGTATTGCAGGACAATTAATTGAAAAAAGAGCGGGAAGGACAATGCATACGATGGGAGGATATTAATTATTTCTATAGACTTCAGAAATAATATATGTGTAAAACGGGGGATAGGATGAAATTATTTCATCCTATCCCCCGTTTTACACATATAGAGTTACTATGTTTGCTTTAGCGAAGCTTATTTTTGGCTTAAATTAAGGGAACGGATCTTTTTGCGCAGAGGCAGTATAGCAGGAGGTGATACAGAAAGCTCATTGACACCGGCACGCAAAAAAATATTCTGTCAGTTCCAAATCAGCTCCGAGTTCTCCGCAAATTCCAACCCAAATTCCTGCTTTATGCCCATTTTCGATTGTTTGCTTGATAAGACGCAATATAGCAGAATGATGCGGGTTAAAAAAATTATCGAGGCCTGTATGCTGGCGATCAATAGCTATTGTATACTGTGTTAAGTCATTAGTACCGATACTAAAAAATCTACTTCTTTTGCTAGTTCATCACTGATGATAGCAGCGGCTGAAGTTTCGATCATGATACCCACTTCCATATTCGGATCATCAAGCATCATTTGATGGATTTCAAATACGGCAGCTTGTTCTTTGTCGTATACGTTTTGAAGTTGGGATATTGCTTTTTTTCTGGCTGAATGAAAACAGACAGTTTCAGCTTCAACATTTTCTATGGTATGGGCAGCGGTGAAAATAGTACTGCGATGAAAAAGAGCCATAGGGCCGATTGCGATACCGGCAAAAACGCATTTCCCCTTTACTGTAATATAGTATAACTCCTTTTAGCTATAAATTGGATTTTAAGCAGGATTTTATTACATCCGCTGCGTGATCTTCGTCTGGACCGGAGATTTGAATGGTGATTGTTTGTCCTTGTTTGACACCTAATCCCATAACTGCAAAAATACGTTTCAGATCTCCTTTTTGATTAGCCGTTAAAATGGAAATGGATGATTCAAATTTTTTTGCTTCTTTAACAAGAATACCTGCCGGACGGGCATGAATACCTGCTGGATCGTTAATAGTATAAGTAAATTTTTTCATAACAAAACCTCCCCCTTATATGAACAAGTCTATATTGTATTATAATTATCTGCTGCGGTTGTGTATAGGGCGTTATTCTTGTAGTGCATCTTTTTTGATTACGCCGAGAATCAGCATGGCGACAATAGAACCGATGAGTAACGAAACGAGATACATAGGCCAGTTTGTTACAACACCAAAAACAAAAATGCCGCCGTGTGGAGCTGGCAACGTACAATTAAATAACATAGATAATGCGCCTGCGGCAGCAGAACCTATAGCACAGGATGGAATAATATGGAGTGGATCAGACGCAGCAAAAGGAATAGCACCTTCCGTGATAAAGGAAGCACCCATGATAAACGTAGTAATGCAGGATTGACGTTCTTTCACTGTGAATTTACGCTTAAAAAACAATGTGCAGAGTGCAATTGCAATAGGCGGAACCATTCCACCCACCATGACGGAAGCCATAATCCCTGAACTTACGGCAGTGCCGGAAGCACTCATCAGAGAGGCAGTGCCAAACACATAGGCAGCTTTGTTTATGGGACCGCCGAAATCAATAGACATCATGCCGCCGAGAGCCAATCCGAGAATAATACGGCTTGATGTGGACATGCCGTTCAAGGTATCGGCCAGCCAAGCATTAAATAGTGCGGTAGGGGGATTAATAATATAGGTCATGACAATACCGATAAGGATGAGTCCTATTACGGGAAATAGAAGAACAGGTTTTGTTCCTTCTAATGCTTTAGGAAGGTTGGAAAACAGCCGAGTTAATCCAAGAATAAGAAAACCACCGATAAAGCCGGCAAAAAGAGCACCGAAAAATCCGGAACCACCTGTTGTTGCCAAAAAGCCGCCTACGATACCTGGCATAAGCGCGGGACGTTCACCGATACTCATTGCGATATAACCTGCTAAAATAGGCATCATCATGCCAAAAGATAATCCGCCTATATTTTTTAGAAAAGCGGCTAATGGGGTACCGGAGCCAAATTGAGCAGTTCCGGCATGTTGCATATCGAAGAGAAAAGCTAAGGCGATCATAATACCTCCGCCTATGACGAAGGGAAGCATATGAGATACTCCGTTCATTACGTGTTTATATATTTGACGACCGACACCTTCGTTTCGCTTATTTGCAGCAATTTCGGCTTTATTTTCCATATTTTCCCGAAATACAGGTACTTGTCCTGAAAGTATTTGTTTGATTAGCACTTCCGGTTCTTTAATACCGCGGGCGACATTGACAAATAGTACCGGTTTACCAGAAAAACGCTGGGTTTCTACATTTTTATCTGCAGCGACGATAACTCCGACAGCTTTTTCTATATCTTCCGTAGTCAGGATATTTTTGGTGCCGCCAGAGCCATCTGTTTCCACTTTAATGTCAATTTCCATGGCCTTTGCCTTGGTTTCCAATGATTCTGCCGCCATATATGTGTGAGCAATTCCTGTCGGACAAGCAGTTACGGCAACAACGAAAGGTCGAGAAGAAGGTGATAAAGGTGTGGAAATATCCGTATCAGATGATTCGGAAATCCGTTGCTTGGTTTCGGCGTTGTCGATTATGGTAAGAAAATCATCAGTACTTTTGGACTCCATTAGACTATCACGGAATTGATTATCCATCAGCATGCGGCTTAAACGGCTCAATAATTCCAAATGAATGTTTTCTCCACCTTCTGGGGCCGCAATGAGAAAAAAAAGATGTGCCGGTTCATCATCTATGCTGTCAAAATCGATGCCGTCTCGAGAAATCATGGCAGCAAGGCCCGGTTCTCGTACAGCTGCGGTTTTGGCATGCGGAATTGCAATTCCTTCACCGATACCGGTACTGCCTTCTTGTTCACGGTCAAATACGCATTTTTTATAAGTTCCTTTATCTATAAGATTACCATTAGCAGCCATTAAGTCAACCATATGATCAATAGCTGATTTTTTGTCTGTTGCTGTTGCGTGTAAATCGATACTCTGGTTTTTTAATAAGTCAACAATACGCATAATGTTTTCTCCTTTGTCATTGAATATACTGCTTATAACGTAAGCAAAACTTGGGAAACATCGTGTTTCGTTGCCAGCCAATCTTTAAAGGCAGAAGCACTTCCTGTGCATACACCGAGCCGTAAGGCTTCTTCCATATTGCCGTTGTGCAGGTATCCGGCAATAAAACCAGCAACCATACTATCTCCGGCTCCGACCGAATTAACTAATCTGCCTGGAGGGGAGGCTTGTCGATAGATTGTACCATTTTCTCCTATGAGCAGCGCACCTTTGCTGCCGAGTGAAACTAGAACGTTTTTGGCTCCTTCTGTTTGCAGCCGTTGGGCATAATAAATAATTTCTTCATCAGTTGTTAAGGTGACTTGGAATATTTCACCCAATTCATCTTGGTTTGGTTTAATGAGGAACGGTTTATATTTCAATACATTCCGCAGTAATTCGCCGGTTGCGTCAACAACAGTACGAATAGAACGGTCTTCGAGACGCTGCAGAATTTGTTCGTACATATCATCAGGAATATCAGCGGGAATACTTCCGGCTAATACCAATATATCTCCTGCGTGCAATCCGTCAATTTGCTGCATCAATCTCTGTAATTTTTCTAAAGGGATAGAAGGGCCTTGCCCATTGACGGCTGTTTCTGTATCAGCACTGATTTTCATGTTAATACGAGAATACCCTGTGTCTAATTTGATAAAATCACAGTCGCCGCCATATAAATGAGATAAGCGTTCAATTTCCTGGCCTGTGAAACCGGCAATAAATCCCAGTATTTTAGCCGGGATACCTAAATTTCCCAGAACCAGTGCTACGTTAATGCCTTTTCCTCCGGGATAAACAGTCTCTGTTTCAGCCCGATTTATACTGCCTAGGCTTAATTTGCCCATAGTGACCACATAGTCAAGAGAAGGATTAAATGTAATCGTATAAATCATAAAATGTAAACCTCCGTAACTTTTTTGTAGATAGAATAGTCAAAATCAGCAGTAGTAGCTGCTGTAATAATTTTGGTGTCTTTTAAACTGGAAAAAGTAAAATGAGAGGAAAGTCCGAATTTACTATTATCAGAGAGAATAAAACTTTGTTTGCATTGTTTCAAGGCACGTTGCTTTACTGCAGCTTCTTCAATATCTGGAGTGGAACAGCCCTCAGATAGAGTAATTCCGTTTGTACCAAAAAATCCAAGAGTAAAATGGCAATCTTGTAAATGTTCTTGAGCTTGACTACCTACGACAGATTCTGTACTGCTTTTTACCTTTCCCGGCAAAATATATGCATTGTATCCTTTTATGGCTAGTTTTTGGACTAAAGGAATACTATTTGTCATAATAACCACTTCTGGCTTGGAAATAAATTCAGCAAGCTGCTCTGTCGTAGAACCTGCGTCAATATAAATAAAGTCTTCAGATTGAATGAGGGACGCGGCATATTTGGCGATTTTTCGTTTTTCAACCATATGCATTAAATATTTTTCTTTTAAACTTTCCATATCAGCTTTATAAATAGTGTGATTAATACCTAGTGAGGTAGCTCCGCCATGTACTTTGTTAAGCTTGCCCTGTCCGTGAAGAATCAGAAGATCACGTCTAGCTGTAGACTCAGATATGTGGAGACAGGTTATTAATTCTTGAATAGAGACAGAGCCCGCATTGTTGACGATTTTTAAAATGACATTTTGGCGTTCTTCCGAAAGCATATTTATAACTCCTTTCTTATCACTGTATTTTCTTGTTATCATTATATCGTGATAAAACATCCAAAATCAATCATTTTCAATCATTATATTTTATTAATATTCAAAAACGTTCAATAATATAAAAAAAGCATAGAAAATAATATACTTTAATATATGTTTTTTGTACATATAACATTTACAATATAACCTTAAATTGCGGATAAAATATTTATTCTTGTTTTGTTTCTATATATACATTATACTAATAGTATTAATATAGTGTATATATAGATTATTTATTAGCAGAAAAATGGGAAGTGTTTTTTTGGCAATTAATACTATGGAAGCAATTGTGATCTTTGTGATCGCCTATGTACTTATTATTTCGGAAAAAGTTCAGCGTACTATCGTTGGCATATGTGGTGCGGTACTCATGATTCTTTGTGGGATTATATCGCAGGAGGCAGCGATAGCACATATCGATTTCAATACGTTAGGTCTTTTGATGGGGATGATGATCATTGTCAATATTACCAGTGAAACGGGGTTGTTTAGTTTTTTGGCTATTTGGTCGGCAAAAAAAGTTCGGGCAAAACCCATTGCATTATTAGCGGCCTTGTCCTTTTTGACGATGGTTTGTTCTGCGTTTCTTGATAATGTAACGACGGTTTTATTGACCGTACCTATTACGTTTAGTATTACATCACAACTGAAGATAGATGTAAAACCTTTTTTGATTTCACAGATTTTAGCAGCTAATATTGGTGGTGCGGCGACTCTTATTGGAGATCCGCCTAATATTATGATCGGCAGTGCTGCTGGACTGAATTTTATGTCTTTTATTACCAATTTGTCGGCTGTTTGCGTAGGTATATTTGCTGTGACGGAAATCGTACTTATTTTTATATACAGGGAAAAACTTCATACAACAACAATATTACAGGAGCAAGTTATGAGGCTTGATGCTAAAAAACAGATTCACAAACCGGGGTTACTGCGAAAATGTTTGTTTGTTTTATGTATAACAATCGGGTTATTTGTATTTCATAATACGCTTCATTTGGGAACAGCGACAGCGGCACTTACCGGTGCAGGGTTATTGTTGTTAATCAGCTGTCGTCATGACGAAGGTACGATTACTAAGGTGTTAGGAAAAATAGAATGGACGGCCATATTCTTTTTTGCTGGATTGTTTGTTCTGGTAGGAGCGTTGGTTGATACGGGGGTTATTGCCATAATGGCTGCGGAAGCTGTGAAAATTACGCAGGGAAATTTAGCGGCAACTGCCATGCTGATTCTCTGGATAAGTGCTTTTGCATCTGCTTTTATTGATAATATTCCCTTTGTCGCAACGATGATCCCTCTTATCAAAGATATGGGAATCATGGGTATGACTAATCTCGATCCTCTTTGGTGGTCGTTATCCTTAGGAGTTTGCTTGGGAGGCAATGGGACGTTGATTGGAGCAAGTGCCAATGTTGTGGTCGCTTCGATGGCTGCACAGCGGGGCAGACAAATTTCTTTTATTGGTTTTATGAAGATTGCGTTTCCATTAATGGTCCTTTCTGTTTTTATCAGCAGTATTTATGTATACTTTCGATATTTGTAAAAAGACAAAATATCAGACAGATACAGTGGAATATAATCTGGCAGATTTTTTATGTATGTATAAGAGTGAAAAGCGACAGGCTATATGAATTTTGCAAAGGTGATTGCAAAATTATCATTTATTTTATATTGCAGAAACAGATAAAAAATTCATATAATAGAATTAGAAATAATTTCCCCTGATATATGGTAGCATGAGATGTTTTTTAACATCTTTGTGGAAGGAGGCGTAAGGTATGAATACTTGGCAAAATGAATTAAAAAACAATATTACAACCGTTTCGGAATTAGCGGCTTTATTGCCGCTGACAAAAGAAGAAATTGAAAAAATGAAAGAATTGATTCAATATTATCCTATGTCTATTTCTCGATACTATTTTTCTTTGATAGATAAGGAGGATCCAGAGGATCCTATTCGAAAAATGTCGGTTCCGGAAGTTTGTGAATTTGACAGTGACGGACTTCTTGATACTAGCGGAGAGGCTTCGAATACGGTTCTTACGGGGATGCAGCATAAATATAAGGAAACGGCATTGATTCTTTCTTCCAACCAATGTGCCATGTATTGCCGGCATTGCTTCCGCAGACGTCTTGTAGGTCTTTCGGGTGAAGAAGTAGCAGATCATATAGATGAGATGACAGACTATGTAAAAGCACATCCGGAAATAAATAATGTTTTGATTTCTGGCGGAGATGCTTTGATTAATTCCAATATTCGCATAGAAGAATATTTGCGGACATTTGTGGAACTTCCTCAATTGGATTTTATCCGTATCGGCAGCCGGGTTCCCGTTACGTTTCCACAGCGGATTATAACTGATGCAGAACTTCAGGATATATTACGGAAATATAATAAGAAAAAGCAAATATATGTGATTACTCATTTTAATCATCCAAAAGAATTAACAGGACAAGCGCAAGAAGCCGTACAAATATTGCAGGAGACGGGAATTGTTGTAAAAAACCAGACAGTTCTTATGCGGAGCATCAATGATAAAGCGGAGATATTGGCAAGATTGCTGCGTAAACTTACAGCATGGGGAATTGTACCTCATTATATTTTCCAGTGTCGTCCCGTTATGGGAGTGAAGAGTCGTTTTCAAGTACCTTTGTTGGAAGGAAGTCGTATTGTTAATGAAGCGAATGCCCAGCAAAATGGACTGGGGAAAGTTGCTGATTATACCATGTCGCATGTTACGGGAAAAATACGCATTCTTGGATTAAATGATGCAGGAAACATGGTGTTTCAATATAAACAAGCTAAAAATTCGCATAATATAGGGAAAATATTTACTAAAAAGCTTTCAGTTGATGAAAAATGGCTCGAAGATATATGATGTAGTAGTACAAAACGGCAAGAGGTTGTAACTGTACAATCTCTTGCCGTTTTTATTATGTTTTTTGCTGCTATGGCAGTAATATATTATTATAGTTCACTATGTGTTATACATACAGGTCAGCATATAATCTAGGTATTTTGGCATACATGTATGTATTGTCATATATGCAGTTAGTTCCATACTTCATTTGCAATTTCTTTGACGAGTGCAATTTTTTGCCATTGTTCTTCTTCTGTCAATATATTTCCTTCCTCTGTGGATGAAAACCCGCATTGCGGACTAAGACAAAGCCGGTCTAAGGGGACAAATTGTGAAGCTTCTTTTATCCGGGAAATAATAGCGGCCTTATTTTCCAGTTTTGGTTTTTTTGAGGTAATTAAGCCTAATACAACTATTTTATTATCAGAAACATCTTGCAGAGGGGTAAAGTCACCAGACCGATTATCATCAAATTCCAGATAATACCCGGTTACATTTTCTTTTCCGAATAATATTTTTCCTACAGGTCCATAACCACCGCTGGTAGCCCATGTAGAATGATAATTTCCGCGGCATACATGGGTGTTGATTATCAAATCTTTGGGGAGATCCGCAATGGAGTCGTTAGTTAATCGCAGGTATAATTCTTGTAACGATTGCATGTTGGTTTCTCCGCCAGATTGGTTTTTCCAATACTTTATATCACAGAGCATACCCCAGGTGCAGTCATCTAATTGAAGATTACGACAACCTTCTTCGTATAGAGCAAGAATAAAATCATGGTAGGCTCGTATTAAATCTTGGCAGGCCTCTTCCCTGTCAGGATATACCGTATTTAAATATTTTTCGTTTTCACCCCGCACTAATTCTGAGAAAAATTGAGCAGGTCCCGGAATGGTCTGTCGGCATAAAACGGTATCTCCGGCTATTTGTTTTAAAAACCGGAAATGCGTTAAAAAAGGATGGTTGGCAAAGCGAATTTTACCGATGACTCGGGCAGAATCTGCTCGTGTTTCTTCTCCGTGGAATAGGTATCCGTGATCTAATACCGTGTGTTCAATTCCACTAAAGCCCCACATAAAATCAAGATGCCAGTAACTGCGGCGAAATTCACCGTCTGTTACGGAATGGAGACCGGCGGCTATTTCTTTTTTAACTAAGTCACGTATACATATATTTTCTATTTCCGTTAATTGTTCAATCGTGATTTTATTTTCGGCGAAATCGGATCGGGCTTTTTTTAATGCGGCAGGGCGTAAAAAACTGCCGACGATGTCATAACGGAACGGTGCATGTGTTCGATTTGTTAATACGGTCATAGGGACAACTCCTTTATATAGCAAAAATTTGTTTTAATTAGTTATATGTTGCAGTACACATAATTTTTCTAATGCTGTTTTTAAAATCGTACGCGGACAAGCAATATTTAATCGTTCAAAACCTTCGCCGTCAGGACCAAACATAGCACCGCTGTCGAGCCATAAACCTGCTTGGTTTAATAATATATCTTCACGTTGTGCTTCCGTTAATCCTAATGCACGAAAATCAAGCCAAACTAAATAGGTGCCTTCAGGACAAATAAATCCGATTTGCGGAAGATTCTGCTGCAGAAAATTTTGAGTATACGTAATGTTGTCGTATAAATATATTTTAAGTTCGTCAAGCCAGGGTGCTCCTTCTCGGTATGCCGCTTCGCCGGCGACGAGCCCTAATGTATTTAATTGGCTATATCCCGTTTTTGTGATTTCTTTTTTAAACTTTCGCCGTAATATAGGATTGGGAATAAAAATGTTGGATAACTGCAAACCAGCAAGATTAAAGGTTTTACTGGGAGATGTGCAAATGATAGTATTTTGTTCATATATTTCACCAAGGGATGCAAATACGGTATGTATATGATTTGGCCAGACAAAATCTTGATGAATTTCATCTGCGGCGATACATACATGATGAGATAAGCAAATATCGCCCATTTGGATTAGTTCTTCTTTTGTCCATACACGGCCGCCGGGATTATGTGGATTGCAAAGCAGAAATAATTTGACATTGTTTTCAATTATTTTTTTTTCGAAATCGTCAAAATCAATTTTGTAACTGCCATTTTTAAGAATTAGCGGGCTGTTTACAACGTTTCGGTTATTATCTTGAATAACTTCGCTGAACGGATAATAAACCGGTTGTTGAATCAGTATGCTATCTCCCGGTTTTGAGTAAGCACGTACTGTCATGGCTAATGCAAAGACGATGCCCGGGGTCTGGATAATCCAATTCTTTTGAATGGTCCAATGATGACGCGTTTGGAACCATTTCTTGAGAACGTTATAAAATCGGTCGGGGTCGGCTTCACTGTAGCCGAATATGCCATGATCAATACGAGCATGTAATGCATTTAAAATGCAAGGTGCTGTAGGAAAGTCCATGTCGGCAACCCAAAATGGCAGGACGTCGGCGGGTTTGTTTCGTCGGACAGCCGCATCATATTTTAAGCAATCTGTACCTTGGCGATTTGTTACGTTATCAAAATTCATAAGAGTCACTCCTTTTTGGTTATGCCAGTGCTTGTTTTAAGTCGGCGATCAAGTCGTTTACATTTTCTAAACCGACAGAAAGACGCAATAATTTTTCGTTGATGCCTTTGGCAAAGCATTCTTCTTTGGGAACATCGCAGTGTGTTTGCAGCAGCGGATAGGTGATCAATGATTCCGTACCGCCCAGACTTTCTGCAAACAGAATCAGTTTGACCCGTTGCAGAAGATTTACAGCCGTTTCTTCGGTATCTACTTCAAAGGAAATCATGCCGCCGAAGCCGGTTGCCTGCTTGGTGTTGATTTCATAGCGGGGAGAGGAAGCTATCCCGGGATAATATATTTTCCGTATAGCCGGCTGCTTACTCAGCCATTTAGCGATGCGCAGCGCAGAGGCGGCATGGCGGTCCATCCGCAGCGGCAATGTTTTCAGACCGCGGCTGACGACCCAACAGTCGAAGGGAGATAGACAGGCGCCGATCGTTTTATGGAGAAAATGCAGCCGTTCGGCCTGTT
>JALCNL010000070.1 GCA_022649055.1 Megasphaera sp. | reverse complement strand
AAAAAACGCTATTTAAATGATATAATCTGCACCCCTTCTTTTTCAATTAGATAATTCATATGATTTAATTCCACTGCTGTAGGTGTTCGAAACATATTTTCCGGATATGACATATCTAATTGTTCATATTTATCCACTCCATAAGAGTGGTATGGCAATAATTCTATTTTGGGATCCAATATATGTTGTTTTACAAATCTTGCTGTAGCAATAATATTAGCATCATCTCCGTTAACTCCCATAATAACCGGAATACGAATCACAAGATCATTGCGAAATTGACCTAAACTGGCAATGGTACTTAAAATATGTTCATTATCACGCCCTGTATAGTATGCATGTTTTTTACTATCCATATGTTTAATATCAACAAACAATAAATCAATATACTTCAATATAGACTGCACTTGATCAAAATCAAATGTTGCACTTGTTTCCATCGCTTGATTTAATCCTATATCATATACTTTCTTAACCAGTTTTTCCAAAAATTCCGGCTGATTTGTACATTCTCCCCCTGAATAGGTTACTCCTCCGCCAGACTGACGAAAATAAGGGATCTGTGGTTCTAGTTGTGTGATAACATCCTCAATCGTCCATGTCGATACCGTATTTTTTCTTGCATTATCCAGACAAGCCGGTATACAGCAACCACACCCATCACATTGGCTTCGCACAGCTTTATTATGCAAATCAAAATCTAAATGGCGAGGACAGACAGCCGTACATCGTCCGCACGCTGTACATAATGATCCTATGTACATAATCTGATTATGCATCGTATATCCTTCCGGATTCGCGCACCATTTACATCGAAGAGAACAACCTGCAAAAAATATGATGGTACGAATTCCTTCTCCATCATTAACGGAAAAGTGCTGCAGTTGCAGCACTTTTCCGTTAATAGCTGACATGTTCACTCCTGGCAATAATGGAATCCTGCAGCGTCTTAGATAGATGAACAAACTGCGTACTATACCCGGCTACCCGCACAAGCAGATCCTTATAGTTTTCCGGATGCTCTTGCGCTTCCCGCAAGGTCTTAGTCGATATCGTATTAAACTGGACATGAAATGCACCCATATTGAAAAAACTTTGAATAACTGCCGCCAAATTACTACGTCCTCGTTTGGTATCTACAAGGCTATGACTTAACCGTATATTTAACAACGTGCCGCCGGAATGGACATCTTGATTCATTTTAGCTGCCGACTTCATAGTTGCTAACGGAGTAGACGTATCACTTCCCGCAAAAGGTGAAACTCCTTCAGAAATCGGCTGCCCCGCAAGTCTGCCGCAAGCTGTTGCGCCTATAACTTTTCCTGTCGGAATAAAATTAGATATTCCCATAAAAGCCGAAGTAAACGGATTACCGTAAATATCGGTGTACGCATGCGTTGTTTCATAGTAATGATTTGAAATTCTCTGGGCAATTGTATCTACATAATCACTGTCATTCCCATATTTAGGAACATGTTGTGCCATTCTTCTTAATCCTTCATACCCAACCCAATTTCGGTCAAGAGCATCAAAAATTTCGTGGAGTGTACAGACCTTATCTTCAAACACAAGTTTTTTAACAGCAGCCAAACTATTGGCCGTAACTGCTAATCCAATTCCTGTCAATACAGGTCCAATATTATATTTTGCTCCGCCATTAACCATATCCTTTCCTTTTTCCAGACAGTCTTCGGATACTGCCGAAAAATACGGACGAGGAATCATTTTTTGCTGCAGTCGCTGTGCTACCAGGGATGCCGTAACAGAAATACGGATAAGATTATCAAACTGTTCAAAAAAAGCTTCTTCCAGTTCTTCGTATGTTTTAAAATTGCGATCTTGATGAATAGGTAATCCCATCAATTTTCCCGTAAGGCGGCTTTTTCCTCCATTGGTAGCGTACTCAAAAGCCCCGCAGAAATTTACATTAACCGTACTTGTCCATTCAAAAGTCTTGCGGAAATGAGGTACAACACAGCCGCAGTTATTCCAATCTCGTGCATCTTCCGTATCATACCCCAGGTTTTTCAGCATTTGATACCCTGTTTTATCACTGTGAATAGCCGGAAAACCTGTCCCTTGGGCAACTAGTTCCATAACCGCATCTATAAATTTTTGCGGACTATCTTGCGAAATGCGGACAGACAACCCGGGTTGATGTGTTTTTACCTCCGAGGTCGCCTGCAACGCTAAATAGCTTAATTCGTTGGTCGCATCCTTGCCGTTGCGATCACTCCCGCCAACCGTCAAATTTTGAAATTGATTATACCCGGCAAAAAAATCTGCTGTATTAGATGAAATCGTCCAAACCCATTCTGATAGCTTCAGCCAATAACACTCTATCAATTCCAAAATACCGGCATCGTCATGTAATCCCTGTTTTTTGTCATAACAATAATACGGATACATATATTGATCAAATCGTCCGGGGTTTAACGACAACGGATTTTCCATAAGAATTCCGCCTAATTGATAAAACCATATCATCTGCAGTGCTTCCTGGAACGTTGTCGGCGGCATCATCGGAACTTTACGGCAAATAGCCGCAATATTCTGCAATTCTAACTTACGAACAACGTCTGTTTCTTTACCTGCCATTTCTTCCGCCTTATCCGCATATCGGCTGGCAAGAAGAATCATTCCTTGACTAACCAATATAATAGATTGATAAAATTCATATTTTTCTAAATCAGTATAGTTTGTAAGATCTAAAAACTGTAATTTATTATTACAATCATGTATAATTCCCTTAAATCCTTTTTTAAATAAAACATCTTCATAGTCAGGCGTAATTTCTCCGACAGATTGCCGCCATTTTGAATCACAGTCAACAATCCCCGTATCCACAGCAACTTTTGCTGTTTCACTCGGAATTTGTTTTAAAAAGGCTTCTTCCAGTGACTTTCCCTCCCAATACGGAAATATATTCTCACGAACAAACACACGCTGTTCATCTGTCATTTCGTACGGATCTTGTACTCGAACAGAAAAATGATCCATTTCCTGATCCACCCACGTCCAGGAAAATTCAGGAGTCAATATCCCGCATTTACGAAATTCACCAACCGCACCGACAATTAATTCTCCTGAAAATATAGTAACAACTAATTGTTCACATACCGCCTTAAATGCCAAGGCCCGTCGTATAGCTTCTGATTTTCCTTCTGTTTTTTTATAGGATTCCGTCCAGATTCTGGCTCTCTCGTATGAAATCGACGGTTTATTATTTATGTATTCATCTTTAGCCTTTTGTACCCGTTTTGTCAACATAACAAGAACTCCTTTAAAGGTCTACATTAAATGCTTTATAACGTTAAATATACTTTATAACGTTTATGTCATGTACTATAACACTTGGGATTTATGTTGTCAATTAGTATTCAATTCCATTGCTATATTGGAATCATTATTAAAAAGAAAAACCTTCTATAGTAAGTATTGCTACCATAGAAGGCCGCTTGTAGTATATATCAATATTTTATAATGTTTTGAAAAACAACCTTGTCTTGACCATAATTAGCATAACTGTGAGAAACATTAGATTGAAACTTTATTTTTGAAGGTGCCTCTAATATAAATGTTTGTGTATCCACCATAAGTGTCAACGTTCCCTTTGTAACAACAATATATTCTTCTATAAATTCACGATGGGAATCTGATTTATGCACTGTACCCGGTAACAATATGATATAAAGATATTCGAAACCATTGGCCGGATTAAATGGAAAAACATTATATAATATCATATTGTTTCCTTCATCAAATACTGGTTGCAGATCTTCTTCAATATTTACAACTTTATACTCTTGTACTTTCTCATTAAACAATGTGGATAATGATAACTTCATTCCTTTAGCTATTTTCCACAATACAGAAATTGTCGGAATTGACACGCCACGTTCAATCTGACCTAACATAGTTTTGCTAACACCAGTCATATCTGACACATTATCCAATGTCAAATTTCTGTCAAACCGAACTTTTTTTAATACACGTCCTATTTCTTTTATCGGACTATTGATATCTTCTCCACTATACATTCATATCCTCCTGATAGTAAAAACATTTTTCCTAAAAATAATAGTACCATATTATCTATTTAAAAAAAAGTAAGATACTATACTTGACTATATCTCTTTTTTATTATATTGACAAATGCCTCTTCCAACGGTTATAATTTCATTAGAATTATGTGACTGACGGAAGTGGAGCAACCACATGAAGCATAATTCCTGATAAGCCGACCGTCTGGGCAAAGGACCAGATTTGTCGGTCTTTTTTTATCATCTATTTAAAATAAATAGCTGTATAAGAAAGGGGTATGCACATGCTGCATTGTCAGGAATGGAACGGATTTAACGGCAGGCTATGGAAAGAAGAATGCAATGTACGGGATTTTATTCAACACAATTATCGAATTTATGATGGAAATGCCGATTTCCTGGAAGGGCCTACAGAAGGAACAAACAAACTCTGGGCTAAACTGCAGGAATTGCAAAAAGCTGAACGAAAAAACGGCGGTGTCCTAAAAGAAGAAACGGAAATCGTCTCCAGTTTAACTGCCTATGGTCCCGGTTATATTGATGATCAATTGAAACACTGGGAACAAATTGTCGGGCTGCAGACAGATGAACCGCTAAAACGTGCTTTTATGCCTTACGGCGGTATAAAAATGGCAGAAGAAGCATTGGAAATGTATGGCTATACACTGAATCCATCACTTCACAAAATTTTTACAGAATATCACAAAACACATAATCAAGCTGTTTTCGATGCCTATACAGAAGAAATGCAAACAGCGCGTCACACACATATTGTCACCGGTCTTCCAGATACATACGGACGCGGTCGTATTGTAGGCGATTATCGCCGTATAGCACTTTACGGAATAAACCAATTAATTGTGTGGAAACAAGAAGACAAAACAAATTGCGGTGACGGAGTAATGACGGACGACGTAATTCGACAGCGCGAAGAACTTTCCGAACAAATCCGTGCACTTGAAGATATGAAAAAGATGGCAGCTGTTTATGGCTTCGACATTTCCCATCCTGCAACTACGGCAAAAGAAGCAGTGCAGTGGCTGTATTTTGGCTACTTAGCTGCCATCAAAACCCAAAATGGTGCTGCTATGTCTGTAGGTCGTATTTCCACATTTTTAGACATTTATATTGACCGGGATCTTCAACGCGGCATACTCTCAGAAAGTACAGCACAAGAACTTATTGATCACCTGACGTTAAAACTTCGTATGGTAAAGTTTGCACGTATCAAGTCCTATAATGAACTTTTCTCCGGTGATCCCGTTTGGGCTACATTGGAAGTGGCAGGAATCGGTATGGATGGCCGTTCTATGGTAACGAAAACAGATTTTCGTTTTCTCCACACATTAGAAAACATGGGACCTGCTCCAGAACCCAATTTGACAGTTCTCTATTCATCCGCTCTTTCTGATGCATTTAAACGGTACGCTGCCAGTATTTCTGTAAAAACCAGTTCTATTCAGTATGAAAATGATGATGTCATGAAACCCGTATGGGGTGATGATTATTCTATTTGCTGCTGTGTTTCAGCTACACAAACGGGCAAGGAAATCCAGTTTTTCGGAGCTCGGGCAAATCTGGCCAAAGCACTGCTGTATGCCATTAACGGTGGTGTAGATGAAAAATTCGGGATACAAGCCGGACCGGAATTAGCGCCAATTACATCAGAATATCTTGATTATGATGAAGTGTTGAGAAAATACAAGCTCATGTTGGATTGGCTGGCCGGTTTGTATGTCAATGTACTGAACACCATCCACTATATGCATGACAAATACTATTATGAAGCCGCAGAAATGGCGTTGATCGATACAAATGTACGCCGTACGTTTGCAACAGGCATTGCAGGTTTTTCTCATGTTATTGACTCTTTATCGGCAATCAAGTATGCCAACGTTCGCATTATCCGTAATGATAAGGGACTGGCAGAAGACTTTGCCATAGAAGGAGATTTTCCGAAATATGGAAATGATGATGACCGAGCTGATGATATCGGTATCTGGCTCTTGCACGAATTTATTACAGATGTCCGCAAAAGACATACCTATCGTAATTCTGAACCTACAACATCTATACTGACCATAACATCTAACGTCGTATATGGACGTTTTACAGGAAATCTTCCTGATGGCAGACGCGCTTGGACTCCTTTTGCTCCCGGAGCAAATCCCAGCTATGGGGCCGAAGAAAATGGAATGCTGGCTTCTTTGAATTCCGTTGCCAAGCTTCCTTATATTTGGTCGTTGGATGGTATTTCCAATACGCAATCCATGAATCCCGAATCTTTAGGTCATACCGATACCGAACGAACCGCTAATCTCGTCCATGTCTTGGACGGCTACTTTGACCAAGGGGCACACCATCTAAATGTCAACATCTTTGAAAAAGAAATGCTGATCGACGCGATGGAACACCCTGAAAAGCCAGAATATGCTAATTTAACAATTCGTGTATCAGGCTATGCTGTCAAATTTATCGCGCTTACCCGGGAACAGCAACTAGACGTTATTTCCCGTACATTTCATAATAAACTCTAACTAAAACCATAGCCCTGAATAGTTTCAGGGCTATGCCATTTGGAACAAGAGGAGAAAAATGGCTGAACAACTTACAGGACTCATTAATTCGACAGAATCCTTCGGAGCCGTTGATGGACCCGGTGTGCGTTTTATTGTATTCATGCAGGGATGCCATATGCGCTGCCGGTATTGTCACAATCCCGAAACCTGGAATACTCACACAGGTACAAGAAGGACACCGCAAGATGTATTGCAGCAGGCATTACGCTATAAGTCATATTGGAAGAACCACGGCGGTATCACGGTGAGCGGTGGTGAAGCCTTGCTTCAATTAGATTTTGTGACGGAATTCTTTCGATTATCAAAAAAGCAAGGTATACATACCGCGTTAGATACTTCGGGAAATCCCTTTACACGAAGTCAACCCTTTTGGGGAAAATTTAAAAAACTTTGCGAATTTACCGATTTATTTATACTGGATATCAAAGAAATGGATGAAGAAAAACATAAAAAATTAACAGGACAAAGTAATGTCAATATTCTCGAACTGGCAAGCACATTATCAGACTTTGGTAAACCTATGTGGATTCGCCATGTTCTTGTACCCGGATTGACTGATGATGAAGAGGGGCTGCATCGCATGTCCAATTTTATAAAAACCTTAAAAACGGTAGAACGAACAGAGATTCTGCCGTATCACACATTAGGAGTTCCTAAGTGGGAACAGTTGGGTATTCCCTATACATTAAAAAATATGCAATCCCCTACGGCAGAACAAATCCGACGGGCAGAAATGATATTAGGTATAGATCATTAATATATGCCGTATACAATTTCTTATGTTTACCGCTCATGTCAAAAAAACATATACCATAGTAACAATAGAACGTCCTCCTATACAACATGTGTACAGGAGGACGTTCTATTGTTACTATGCCTTACAACAGCAAATCTATAATTTCAGAAATATTCTTTTTGCCAAAATAAACAGCTGTATCGTTTACAATCATACAAGGTACACTCATGATATTATATTTCTTTCTTAAATCAGGAAAATGCTGTGCATCATACATTTCTGCTGTAATTTTCGATGATGCGGCTGCCAGGCGCTGTGTTCCTATGACAACCTCCGGACACATCGTACATGATAAAGATACCACAACTTGAATATGTATCGGTTTTTGTATGTGTTCTAATTTTTTTTCCACTGCGGGATCCAAATCTTGTCCTGGACCAGCTACATTATATAATGCAAGAACAAAGGAATTGAACTCATGCCCTCCCGGGACACTGTGAAAAATAATTCCGCTGCTAGTCTCATCTTCGCGAATAATTTCCAAACCGGGCGCTCCCTCAATTATACCTTCTTCATACAATACATTTGCAGTTAAACTGCAAAATTCTTTGGCAAAGTTTTTTAGTTCCATTGAAAATTCACTATCATTAAGCCATACTTTGAGAATTACTTTATGTTCAAATTTAGCTAAAATCGGTTCAAGCTTTTCCCTAATATCTGCTGAAATAAAATTCATATCATCACCCTCTTTTTGCACCACGTTATCTTCATCTTGTTTTTTCGATTTATCTTCCACTTCTTCAATTTGACTGACCTCAGATAAATTAAACTTCTCATGCATCGCTGAAATATACGTATCCAAGGCCGTTGCGGCAATAGCCCCATCCGATACGGCAGTTACAATCTGTCGTAAATTTTTAATACACACGTCACCCGCTGCATATACCCCATCAAGATTAGTTTTCTGATTTGCATCTGTAATCACGTATCCTTGCTGATTTAAATGTATTGTATCTGCAAAAAGTGCTGTATTAGGAATATATCCAGCAAATACAAAAATGCCAAAATCACCATGTCCGACCGCATCATGCCGCCACATTTCTCCCGTTTTATTATTCTTAAACTCGGCATAGGATATTGTCTGTTGGCCATCCGCTCGAACCAGTTCTGTGTTGAATTTAACAGTAATTTTGGGATATTTTTTTAATTCATCGACAATTGCTCCGGCACACGAAAAACGATTTTTACGCACAAGAATAGTTACACTTTTAGCATATTTTGTCAAAAAAATACTTTCTTCAACAGCAGCAAAACCACCGCCGATAACAAAAACATCCATTCCTGAAAAAAACTCACCATCACAAGTTGCACAATAGGAAACACCATGACCTTGAAATTTTTCTTCTCCGATAAATCCTATTTTCCGCGGATTTGCCCCCGTTGCCAATATAACAGATAGCGATTGATAACTTCCTTTAGTCGTATCAATCCTCTTTATTTGCTGGTCCAGTGTCAATTCCCTCACACCTGCTTCAACAAATTCTGCACCAAATTTTTTTGCTTGGGCATACATTTCATCCGTTAATTCTGTACCGCTTATCTGTGTTATTCCGGGATAATTGGCAACATCAGAAGTAATAGTAATCTGTCCGCCGATTTTTACTTTTTCCACAACAAGAACTCTATGCTTTGCTCTGCCTAAATATATGGCGGCAGAGAGCCCTGCCGGGCCTCCGCCGACAACTACGGCATCATACATATTTCTCATATGCATCGCCTCACTGTTATTTCTTAAATAGCACCGACTAAATCAAAACTTGGTTTCAATGTTTCTGCACCAGGCTGCCATTTCGCCGGGCATACTTGATCTCCATGCTCCGCCACAAATTGAGAGGCCTCTACTTTACGAAGCAATTCATCGGCATTACGTCCCACATTGCCGGCATTTACTTCATATGCTACTATTTTTCCTTCCGGATTGACGACAAAGGTTCCTCTTTCGGCTAGCCCCGCACTCTCAATATACACATCAAAATCACGCGCCAATATAGCCATGGGATCACCAATCATAGGATACGTCACCTTTTGAATAGATTTTGAAGAATCATGCCAGGCTTTATGTACAAAATGAGTGTCACACGATACACTATATACTTCACAATGAATTGTCTTAAATTTATCATACGAATTAGCCAAGTCTTCCAATTCCGTTGGGCATACAAAAGTAAAATCCGCTGGATAAAAGAAAAATACATTCCATTTTCCAAGAATATCTTTTTTTGTTATTTCTTTGAATTTACCATTTTGATATGCCTGTACGGTAAAATCAGACACTTCTTTATTAATTAAAGACATAATAATCACTCCCTTTATCTATTATTAACTAATATATATTATTAATTGATACTTATAAGATACCACCTTTTTCTTTATAAGTCAATAATAATTCTCAATATTGTATATGCCCACGGTAGATTGAAAACCCGGTATACCGTACAGGTCTGTATTTTCTGCAGCCTGCTCACTTGTTTATTATTTTCTAATACATTCAAAAAGTTTTTCCGCCTGTTGTTTCCATTGAGAAAATACGGAAGCAGATCCTTGACATAAAACAGGGCTGCCGCCGCCTTTACCGTTAAAAAGTGTATTGGCTAATTTAAGATACGTACGGCAATCCAAGTTCACTTCCGCCCCACTGCCAACCATATAATAAATCCGATTCTCCTGACAATATACAATTACTGCTACCGCATGCTCAACAGCAACTAATTTTTGAAGAAGCATTTTTGCCGACTTAGGAGTATAGGGATCCTTCATAACGGTAAATATCACATTGCCTTGTCCATCATTTACGCCCTTCTTCCATATTTCATCTATTTCCTGCCGCTGAATAACGTCCGTCTGCTGACGCACATCTTCATGCAGCATACGCACTTTTTCCTGCAAGCTCCGAATTCCTTCACAAACCAATTTTTCTTTTGTTGATAACATATTACTTGCTTCTTCAATATACTGCACCTCCTGACGGATAGTTTCCAGCGCCCATCGCCCACACAAAAATTCAATACGCATACCGCCGCGATGTCGTATCATTTTCATTATTTTAATAATTCCGATCATCCCAGTATAGGGCGGATGGGTTCCACAGCAAGTACACACATCCCCATTATCAATAGCAACGATACGAACCATACCCTTAATTTTTTCATTTTTTTTTCTCATAGCCAGCTTAGCTGCTTCAGAGGAAGGTGCATATAACACATGAATTGCCTTATTCTGCCAAATTTCTTCATTCGCAAAATTTTCCGCCTGCACAGCCTGCTCTTGCGTAATTTCCTGATCCAAATCAATTGTAACCATTCGTTCACTCATATGAAATCCTATGTTATGCACGCCAAACAGCTTCCAGAACGAATATGATAAAATATGTTCCCCACAATGCTGCTGCATGTAATCCAGACGTCGCTGCCAATCTACATATACAGTTACTTCCGTTCCTGGTGCCAGCAAGGCATCACAACAATAAGAAATAGTACCTGCTTTTTCTGTCCCGTGAAGGACATGAACGATTTTCCCGCCTCCTTCTATTCTTCCTGTATCACTCAATTGTCCGCCGCCTTCGGGAAATAAGACCGTTCGATCCAATACAATATTGTATTTTTCTCCATCAAAAACACACGATGTAACAACCGCCTTACATTCCCGGGCCAAAGAATCTTGCTCATATAATTTTTCTGTCATTATATTACCTCACAAAAATAACATAGTATAAACCAACATAATTAACGTAAAAGTGCATATCGATACATTGACGCCTCAATTCCTGCTTTAAATACTGCTTTTTCATCACAATCAGAATACTAGCTCACACAATTACCGCTCTTTGTTTTATCAATCAGCAGTCTAACCAGCAACAATTTCATTCTCGGCGTAATATCGATTGCAATATGACTGTACCTATCTCCTAAAAAAACAGCACACAAGAATATTCCCCCTTCACCTCCTTGTGTGCTATCCTTTGTATTTTATTTTACTATAGTATACCTATCTAAATTGTATTATGCAAGAAAACAATTTAAATCCTTAGTTTTTTTCGAACGACATCCAATTCCTTTATCATATTCGCTGCGTTTTTATAGTTTCCATCTGCATATTCAAAAACAAAAGCTGCTTGCGACGCATACTGCTTAATTATCTCCATAAGACTTCGCCAAGCAATCGTACCTGCGAATAACGGCAAGTGTTCATCGATTTTTCCGTCATTATCATGGAGATGAAATGCACTGATGCGTCGGTTTAACGCCGTAATAACACGACAAGTATCCCAGTTATTAATATGTGCGTGCCCTACATCAATGACGGCCCCCGCTGCCTGAAATTCTTCAAAAAGAGCGACGTATGCCTCTTCATCAAAAAGATTATTTTGTTTTAATCCTACGTTTTCTATCCCCATTTTGGCTCCATCCAGTTCATTTGCTAATAGCTCGATTCTGTGCAGCCGTTCCAATACCAGTTGACGACAAAATTCCATATCTCCGCTCCACTGTTCATTGGTATGAACAACAACATATGTTGCCCCGTTTTTTTTGGCGTACGAAAATGCTTTTCTATATTGTTCTAAATATGCCGTATCGTTTGGGTCTGCCAAATTCACAGTAACACATGGTCCATGAATAGACAACGTCTTTTTGTCTGCCCGCATGCGCTGCAATATAACGTCCCAATAGCTATTACTGCCAAATTCATAAAAGAATTCAATGCCATAATCTTCCGGCAGTTTTTCCATTTCTATTTCATTAAATGCTGGAAATGCAAGATCACTAATTTCTATAATTGCCATATTTATTTTCTCCTTTTTCACGAACATATAAATTTATTTCTGTTTCTCTATCAAAAAACAAAACATTTTCCCATAAAAATTGTATTCCTACATTTTCACCGGCTTTTATTTCATAAGTTTCGCCTGCAAACTGACTAAATATAGCTGTACCATCAGCCAAATACAGCTGTGTCGTTTGTAAATTACCTGTATTTTCCGTATACCGGCAACTCCCTTTGAGCATAGCCCAATCATCTGTAGTAATATGTATGTTTTCCGGACGAATACCAACAATAACACTATGTTTCCCGGCTAACACTGAAGCAATCCGATCCGGCAGCGGAACTG
>JALCNL010000069.1 GCA_022649055.1 Megasphaera sp. | reverse complement strand
GGTATTTTTGCATTCTGATGAATGGGGAGAAGAAGATTTATCCTTTACGATTTATCAATATTTAGGGAATGCATACCGCACTTCTTTGAAAGAGAAGAAAAATTGCAGTAATACAGTCAACGTTGAATATTCAGACCTTTCCATAGGAATGTCAGAATGTCAGACTTTAATACAGCATATAGTAAAATCAAAGCTGGAAGATTTGACGGAACCGGCAAATATTGTTATTACCGGCGATTTTTTAAATTTAGTTAAAAATCATTTTTGGCAAATATTTTATGATGTAAAAATGAAAGAATTTCCTTGTAATATTCATGTTGCGTTAAATGTAAATGAACTGCAGAACAATTCTATTAATGCGACGGGAAGCATATTTCAATGTTTAAATGATTTTTTAGATTTTGATTTTACTATTTATGAAAAATCCTCAAAACTATATGATAATATCATTGCTATAGAAAATAAAGCGGTTATTTTGTATTATATTAATGCGGAAGGTTATATTGATATGAGCATAGCTGTTTATGATTCACATCAGGTAAAAGATATTTATAATAAGTGCAAGTCTTTTATTATGACGCAGCCCGTTGTACTGCAGCCGAAAAATACGCTGGGGATGGATCGGTTTGGGTTTAGGGATACATTTTATGCATCTGATAAGTTTTTTTTCTTTTGTGCCAATGGATTCGAATTTCTTTTGCCAAATGAAGTTTTTCAGTCTTTATTAAAAGCTGCGAAAACGGGTAATCTTGAACCGGCAACGGAGGAATGGGTACAACGAGTTCATGCGATATGGGAAACAGTTGTCAATCGCGTATCTTTACGTTTTATGCTTCCTACAAATTCTATTATTCGTTATTTAGAAACGGGGTATATTCATTTAACCGATTTTTCTTATCAATTGACAACGGAAGAACGGCGATTGCATATGAAACATATTTTGGATGAGATGAAATCTAATCCGGCTATTGTTTTTGGCGTGCTGCTTCCGACAACAGAAAAATACAGTGGGACTAATTTTACGAATTTGTCTTTTAATACAAATTATTCTACCGGATTTTTGAAGAAAAATGTGCATTGTATCCATGAAGATACATTACCTATATATTTGGTGAATAGCGTGATCCTTTTACGCTGTTTGCAGAATTTTTTTGATAGTCAGACACAGTCGAAACATTACAAGGAATACTCCGTCGAGCAATTAGCAGAATTATATGAAAAATATCATTTTTTAATGGAGTTTTTATTTAAAGAATAAGATTAGTAAGTATAATTAAAATGTAGTTTTCTTGTCAAATTCCGTTTATTCTTATAAAATAGAAATTATAATGGTTTTTATTTATAATCGTATAAAAGAAGTAGAGGTATCGTGTAATGAGCCGTAAACCTAAAAAGCGAAATGATTTAAAACGAAATAAAGGTAAGAAAAAGACTTGGAAACAGTCTTTAGTCGGATTGGATAGAATGACTATCCTTTTTTTCAGTATGGGATTTGTTGCTCTTTGTTATTCATATTATCAAGTATTCCAAGAATGGAATTTATCCATTTTTGGATTTAATGTGATCGTAACCATTGTTTGGCTGGCTGTGTTTGTACGCAGTGTGAAACGGGGAGGATTTTATTAATTATTTGATGAGAAGAATTGATAAGTAGAGAGGAGTTATGCATGAGTTCCGTTAATCTTCTGCTGCATCAACTTGAAATTTTTGCTGTTTTAATTTTTGTTGGCATTATCGGTATAAAAACCAATGCGTTAGATGAAAAGTATTTAGGCAATTTATCAAAACTGATTATGCGGCTTATTTTGCCAATCATGATTTTTACAAAAGTTATAAATGGAGCAACGCGGGAAGATATGTTATCTTGCGGTGGCGAAGTCATCGTAACGACCTTGGTCATGTACGGGATCCTTTTTGTATCAGGCGGGGTGTTGACTCGCCTGTTTTCTCTCAAAGGCAATTATGGACGGGTTTTCTGGGCGGCGACTATGTTTGGTAATGTTGGCTTTATTGGCATACCCCTGCTTTTGGGGGTACTGCCG
The DNA here is from genome assembly GCA_022649055.1 of Megasphaera sp. Classification (GTDB taxonomy): domain Bacteria; phylum Bacillota; class Negativicutes; order Veillonellales; family Megasphaeraceae; genus Megasphaera_A; species Megasphaera_A sueciensis. The sequence continues at coordinate 10,536 of JALCNL010000069.1, read as the reverse complement.
GAACGTGGCATGTTATATATGGCGCTGTTTAGTATTATTGATCAGATTATGTTATGGAGCATCGGATTTTATTTGACGCTGCCTAAAGAAAAGGTTGCCTATAATTCGGTAAGGGAAAATATGAAAAGTCTTTTGAATCCGGCAATGCTGGCAATCTTTTTGGCGATACTATGTACTTATATGGAGTGGAAATTACCCTTACCGATTAATCAAGCGCTTACCTCCGTGGGAGATGCAACGACGCCGCTGTCATTAATTTATATTGGCGGAAGTTTTTGCTTATATGATGTGAAGCGGTTTATTACAAAAATCGAGTATTATGCTATTGTGATTGTTAAGATGATTGCCATTCCCGTGGTACTGTATTATATATTGGCATACTTTCATATTTCAAAAGAGATTGCCGTGTTTATAACAATTCTTACGGGGATGCCCAGTATGGCAGCGGTTGCTATGTTTGCTCGTGTGAATCAATCGGATGAAGAGTGTGCGCTAGGCGCAATTATGATTACAACGGTGTCTTGTTTGGTGACGTTACCACTGGTAGCGTATTTGACTAATTTTTAATGCTTGACAGGAATGAATTATTTCGATATGATATATGATACACGTAGAATAATTTTATTAAATATGATGACCAAAATTATCTGCAAACGAGCACTTACAGAGAAGTCGGGCCTTGGCTGAAAACCTGATTAGATTGCGGAGTTGCGGAGTTGCCTTTGCGAGTAGACCGGGTGAAGTCAGTAAGCCGGTTCGGTGGCACCCGTTATGTGCGATTAAGATTGCAGCCGAAGCTGCAATAAAACAGAGTGGAACCACGGGCCACCGTCTCTGTCAGGGATGGTGGTCTTTTTGCGTTATCATGCTAAGGAGGAATAGTAGATGAGAGAAATTAAAGTTTATAATGACCTCACAAAACAAAAAGAAGTATTTATTCCCGTTACCCCGGGTCAGATAAAAATGTATGTTTGCGGTATAACACCCTATAATCACACACATATCGGGAATGCCCGCCCTTTTGTTACATGGGACGTTATTCGTCGCTACTTGCAGCATATTGGCTACGAAGTAGAATTAATTCAAAATTTTACGGACGTTGATGATAAAATTATCAATGCTTCTAATGGGGAAAATGTTTCCTGGGATACTATTGCTAATCGCTATATTGCTTCTTATTTTGAAGTGATGGATGCTTTACATGTTCGCCGTGCCGATATGTATCCTCGTGTTTCGACGCACATTCCGGATATCATCCATATGGTAGAAGTTCTAGTGAAAAAAGGATTTGCTTATGTATTGGACCATGATGTGTACTACAGTGTGGAAAGTTTTCCGGGATATGGCAAGCTGAGTGGACGTTCGCTTGATGACATGATGGCCGGTGCCCGAATTGAAGTGGATGATCGCAAACATAACCCTATGGATTTTGCACTTTGGAAGGGGGCAAAGCCGGGAGAACCTTCTTGGGAGAGCCCTTGGGGTCCGGGACGGCCTGGATGGCATATCGAATGCTCAACCATGAGCAATAAATATCTGGGAGATACGTTTGATTTCCATGGTGGCGGCAGTGATCTTATATTTCCGCATCATGAAAATGAAATTGCACAGTCTGAAGCGTATACAGGCAAGGCCCCTATGGTTAAATATTGGCTGCATAATGGATTTATTACTATTAATCAAGAAAAAATGAGTAAATCTCTTAATAACTTTTTTCTTGTTAAAGACATTTTGGCACTATATAGTCCGGATGCTTTGCGCTTTTTCCTTATTTCCACACATTATCGCAGTCCGCTTGATTTTAGTGATGAACGGCTCGAAGAAACAACCCGCAGTTTAGAACGGTTAGGTACAGGGATTGATAATGTTATGTTTCTTTTAGATCAGCCGGGAGGTGCTGGTTCAGACGAATCCAAGCAGCTTTTGTGTGATGCGCAGAAAGTGGAAGAAGATTTTGAAGAAGCAATGAGCGATGATTTCAATACTGCACTGGCCAGTGCAGCTATGTTCGAATTAGCTAAGAAAATCAATATTTATAAAGACGCCGTTGTTAATGCGGGTGTTCCTGTCGATCCTTCGGTTATGGCCGAGGTAAAACGAATTTTCCATACAATGACAGATATTTTGGGAATTTTGGAAGAACGCTGGGAAAAAATAAAGACCGATGCGAATTCTAAAGATTATGATAATCTTATGGAAGTTATTTTGAAAATACGGCAGGAATGCCGGGATCAGAAGCAATATGCTATTGCCGATATGATTCGCGAAGAATTAACTAAATTAGGCATTGCGATTGAAGATTCACCGCAGGGAGCGCGTTGGAAGAAGTGAAATTTAAACAAATACAAGCCCTAAAACATAAAGCATATATAGCGTTTGCAGCAGGAACTATATTAGCTGTTCCTCAACAAGATATTACTATGATGGATCCTATTTCTCTGGCTTTCGTAGGAGATGCGTATTATGCTCTCCATATGCGGCATCGTTTAGTAGATACGGGGATCCCGAATGTACAAGTATTACATTTGCTGGCAGCCGAGTTTGTTTCTGCCAAAGCGCAGGCGTATGTATACCGCAAGCTTAAGGAAACACTTGACGAAATAGAAAAAGCTATTTGCCATCGCGCACGCAATGCATACTCACAGGTGCCTAAAAGTGCCACGGTTGCTGAATATCATGACAGCACGGCTTTAGAAGCTCTGGTAGGCTACTTAGTGTTATCGGGGCAGCAAAAAAGATTAGACGATATTATGTTGCAAATTTATGCATATACGAAGGAATATTGTCGGATTGTGCATGGAATAAAGGAGTAAAAAGTGAATGACGAAGGCATGATTATTGGCCGCAATAGTGTAACAGAGGCGTTGAAGGCAGGACGATCCATAACAAAAATATATGTGGCGGCAGGCAATGAATCGACCTCTTTACAACATATTAAGGAAATGGCCAGAGACAAAAAAATAGTAGTGGAAAATGTTCCTGTTAAGGTTCTTAATCAATTAGTTCCGGGGAATCGTCATCAAGGAGTGGTTGCTTTTGCCGCTGCCGTTAATTTTGCCGATTTGACGGATGTTTTGGCAGCTGTGTCAGAAAAGGGAAAATTACCTTTTCTTATACTTACAGACGGAGTAGAAGATGTCCATAATTTAGGTGCTATTATACGTACGGCTGAGTGTGCTGGTGTTAATGCTGTACTTATACCAAAACGGCATAGTGCACCAATTAATGAGACAGTGGGAAAAACGTCAGCAGGGGCAATTGAATATATACCTATTGTACAGATTGGTAATATTGTACAAACCTTACAATATTTAAAAAAACGCGGCTTTTGGGTTATTGGGGCAGATATGATGGGAAAAACTGATTATTTTCACAGCTCTTTGACCGAACCGGTCGTACTTGTTATTGGCAGTGAAGGTAAAGGAATATCCCGGCTGGTCAAAGAAACTTGTGATGTTCTCGTGCAGATTCCCATGTTTGGCCAGATAAACTCTCTCAATGCTTCTGTTGCAGCTGCGCTTCTTATGTATGAAGTGGTACGGCAGCGACAGGAGATGAGGTAATGCAACCATTACTGATTATAGATGGATATAATGTCATATTTTCATGGAAATCGCTGAAAGGACTCGCTGAAAAATCCTTGGAACATGCCCGTGAACGTTTGATCAATATTGCAGCCGATTATGGCAAAGCTAAGGGATTTAAAGTGGTTCTGGTATTTGATGCTATGTATACGGAAGAAAGCGTTAAAAGCCAAACAGTTGGGACTGATTGCCTCGTTTTATTTACGGATAAAGAAGAGACGGCCGATAGCCGTATCGAAAAAATGGTTTATGAGCATCGCAGCGAACGGCGGCCTATTTATGTGGCTACGTCTGATGGACCGGAACAAAATCAGATATTGGGAGCAGGAGCCTTTAGGATACCGGCACGAGAACTGGAAGAAGATGTGGCTCTGGTAAAAAAAGAACATTATCATTATGATAGTCATAATGTATTAACCGGAGTACGCAATGAAATGCGCGGTCATGTAAAAGACGATGTTCTCGAAAAGTTAGAGCGAATTCGCCGAAAAAAATAATATCTGTCATATATCAGATAGGTGGAGAGTGATGAGGCAATGCATATAAATACAGATACAGAACAACAAAATATAAACAACAGATTTAGTGATATGACAGATGAAGAAATTGTTTGCTGCGCACAGCAAGAACAAGATCCAGAAGCTGTGGATTATATTGTTAACAAATATCGTAATTTTGTTAAGGCTAAGGCTCGGACCTATTTTCTAATAGGAGCGGATAAGGAGGATATCATACAGGAAGGCATGATCGGGCTATATAAGGCTACTCGTGATTTCCGCGGCGATAAGTTATCTTCATTCCGGGCGTTTGCCGAATTATGTGTGACACGGCAGATTATTACAGCTATTAAAACGGCAACACGGCAAAAGCATATTCCTCTTAACTCGTATGTATCCCTTAATAAACCTATTTATGCGGAGGAATCAGATCGCACGCTAATGGATGTGATTGCCGGAATTAAAATAACGGATCCGGAGGAACTGGTTATCAGCAAAGAAGAATTTGCTGACATTGAGTTGAAAATGAATGAAATCCTCAGTGATTTAGAGTGGCAGGTTCTCAATGCATATTTAGATGGTAAGTCGTATAATGAAATGTCCCGGGATTTGCACCGCCATGTTAAATCTATTGACAATGCGCTGCAGCGGGTTAAGCGTAAATTGGAACGATATTTGGAATCTCGTAATGATGAAAATAAAACGGGACAGCCTATTGATAGAAATGAAAAATGAGTGTACAATAATATCGTTAAGTGTGATTGTGTGTGAGGAGGATTAGCGTGATTACCGTATTAGAAATTTTAGTAGTCATCTTGTCATTGGTTCTGATTGGAGTTGTCGTTGCTCAAAAGAGTAAAACTCAGGGAATGGGAGCAGGATTCGGCGGCGGAGCGGAAGATTTGTTCGGAAGCAGAGCTCGTGGTATGGATGCTTTTTTATCAAAAATGACCATCATATTATCAATCTTATTTGCTGTCTTAACATTGATTTTGGGCAGATTGATGAATACGTATTGATGGCTAACAACCTGCGGCAATTGCCGCAGGCTTTTTTTATAAACAGTTAGAGCTGTATGCGGATTGTTTTTTTATTGAGTATGAGGTATATATGAATTTAGACCGTATTCATGATATAATACAAATATGTATAGATAAGTCGCCTGTAGGCGCAACAGTGGAAGATTGTGCGGAAATATTACACGTGACTGGTTCAGAACTTTCTGTTTTATTTGAGACCTTTGATCAAATGATAAGGAGTGGAGTGCTCATGAGAGTTGAAGAAGGTCGTTATTTACCCAATAAAGGACAAACGCAAGTTACGGGTATTTATAAAGGATATACAAGTTCGTTTGGCTTTGTTATTAGTGAAGATTTACAAGATGATGTGTATGTGGCAGAACAGAATCGTTATACGGCGATGAACAATGACAAGGTTATTGTTCGCGTTATTCAAAGCGGCAATGGCAGACATAAGCAAGAAGGAGAGGTTGTAACCATTGTAGAACGGGCTAATAAGAATATCGTGGGCACGTATGATAGACAAAAAAACTTTGGGTTTGTAACTCCTGATGATGAACGAATCCGAGAAGACATATTTATACCTCTTGACAAAACCAAAGATGCCCGCAGCGGAGCTCGTGTTCTTGTGACGATAACATCATGGCCGGAAAAAAACAGAAAAGCGGAAGGCGAAATTACAGAAATATTAGGATATACGGGTGATAAAGATCTAGATGTCAAGGTTATTATGGCTAAACATGGTCTGCCTTTTGTTTTTCCTAAAAAAGTTCAGGAAGAAACGGAAAATATTAATCAGTTAGTTGCTATGGAAGAAGGGCGATTTGATTATAGAGGTCGGCAACTTATTACCATAGATGGGGAAGATGCAAAAGACCTAGATGATGCTATTGATGTTGTCCGATTGGCTAATGGGAACTTTAGGCTTGGTGTATATATTGCCGATGTCAGTTACTATGTAAAACCGGGAACAGCTATTGATGAAGAAGCCTATGCCCGTGGTACGAGTGTCTATCTTGTGGATCGTGTCATTCCTATGTTGCCCGCCGTTCTTTCTAATGGTATTTGCAGCCTTAATGCAGGCAAAGATAGATATGCCATGACGTGTGTTATGGAAATAGATAAGAACGGAAAAGTTATTCATGCTGATATAGGACCGGCTGTTATTCAAGTAAAACGCCGTTGCAATTATACGGAGGTACGGAAGGCACTAGCAGAAGGTATTGTTCCTGATGATTTATGTTCGTTTATGCCAATGCTCCGAAATTTACGGGATTTATCGCAAATACTTAAAGATATGAGGATTCGCCGCGGGGCCATTGATTTTGATTTTCCAGAATATAAAATTATATTAGATACAGAAGGAAAACCACTGCGTTTGGAAAAACGAGAACGATCTATAGCGGAACAAATGGTAGAAGAAAGCATGCTTATTGCCAATGAAACAGTAGCAGTGTATTTGAGAAATAGTGAAAATCCTTCTGTCTATCGTATCCATGCCGTTCCTGAACAGGAACGGATAGAAACGTTACGGACGGTTCTTGCCAGTTTTAATTTGCCTATACCGCAAACGGATGCTATCGTTCCCCGTGATTTTCAAAAATTACTTGACGCGGCAAAAGGAACAGAGGCAGAATTAGTGGTACAAACGATTACCTTGCGGTCTATGCAGCAAGCCTGCTATTCCACGGCTAATTGCGGACATTTTGGCTTAGCATCAGAATGCTATACTCATTTTACTTCACCGATACGCCGATATCCGGATTTAATGGTACATCGATTGATTCGGAAATTCCAGGAACGAGGGAAATTAACACAAAAAGAAGCGGAACAATCTCTGTCTTATCATACCATGGCGGCGAACCAGGCTAGCACAAGAGAACGAGTAGCAGTGGAAGCAGAACGAGAAACAGATGATTTGAAAAAGGCGGAATATATGGTGCCGTTTATTGGAGAGCCATTTGATGCCCATGTAAGTGGAATTACTCCTTTTGGATTATTTATCAGTTTAGAAAACGGAATTGAGGGTTTAATTCACATTTCATTCCTGACAGATGATACATATGAATTTAATGAAGCAACCTATACGATGGTGGGGCAGCAGAGTGGGAAAACATATCATTTAGGTGATCCTATCCGGGTGACATTGGCACAAGTCAATGTGGAAAAATGTGAAATTGATTTTGTTCCGGGTACGATTGAATCTTTGGCAGATTTACAACAAATGATGATGAATCGTACGAGAAGCCGGCAAAAGCGCAATGGCAGTTATGCAGATAGCAAACGAAATTGGATGTCGGCGTCAAAGAAGAGCCGTAAAGGCAAGAATACAGTGAAAAAGAAAAAAATAAAAAAGAATAAAAAAATAAAGAATAAGAAAGATGGTAAAAAGAAAAGATAAGGTCAGGTGACTATTGTGGCGAAAACCATAGGACAAAAATATATAACTGATAATCGAAAGGCTCGTCACGATTATTTTATTCATGATACATATGAAGCAGGGATTGCATTAACGGGAACAGAAGTAAAATCACTGCGTCAAGGAAAAGTAAATTTAAAAGATAGTTTTTGTCGTATTGAAAATGGGGAAGTATTGCTTGTTGGCATGCATATTAGTCCATACGAGCAAGGAAACCGCTTTAATCATGAACCGCTGCGGACACGTAAACTTCTTCTTCATAAATATGAGATTATGAAGCTATTGGGCATAACAAAGGAAAAAGGATATACTCTTATTCCTCTTAACCTTTATTTTAAAAAGGGAAAAGTTAAGGTGACAGTAGGGCTGGCAACGGGAAAAAAGCTGTATGATAAACGGCAAGCCTTGGCAGAAAAAGAGGCTAAACGCGACATCGAACGTAAATTGAAGGAACGGAATTACTGATATTGCCAGCTTGCATGGTGTGTAAAAAACGTGTAAATTATATGGTTATATGAAGCTTTTATATTGAATTCCTGATAGGGACCTCGTATGATGTAATAGTACATTTGTATATTTTATCAGATCTAAGGAGGGAGTCATTTATGAGTAAAATTAAATTGACAGACAAAGAGATAGAACGATTATCTTACCTGGCAGTGGAAAAAGCGGACAGTATAACCGAAGTTGAAACCGTTTGTAAAGATGTATTGGTGAAATACATGCAGGCTCGCAAATATTTTTCAAAAATCAATGGGGAAAAGGTTGTCGTATTATGCAAGAATAAAGAAAAATACGATACGGAAGAATAAAGAAATGCTATAGGGAAATTATGACAGTTTTTTTGGCAGCGGCACATGGAGAACAGTTTTCGGCAATTATTTGGTTAGGGATACTATTGCATGAAGGTGTATCTTTATGTGCCGTTTTACGGTATATATGATGGGAAAATAGGTTGGTTACTCATAAGAAAAAGTATAAAATAGTTATGAATATTTCTATTCTTGGTATTACCGGAATAGAAATATTGAAATAGTATTGAGGGAATGGTGGTTTTTATGAAAAAATGCAAGATGGCAGTAAAAAGAGGTGGATACAACTATGATTGATACGTATTTGATGATGGCCGTTGTTGTCTTAGCTTTGTTTTTTGATTTTATTAATGGATTTCATGATACGGCTAATGCCATTGCGACTTGTGTATCAACGCGGGCTATCCGTCCGGGAATTGCTATCCTAGGTACTGCTGTATTGAATTTTGTTGGTGCTATGATTTCTACGAGAGTTGCTAAAACTATTGGCGGAGATATTGTTATATCGGCTAATTTGATTAACGAGGTTATTATTATTGCCGGACTGATAGGAGCTATTATTTGGAATCTTGTTACATGGTGGTTTGGCATGCCTTCCAGTTCATCACATGCATTAATAGGCGGTCTTATTGGGGCAGTCTGTTTTTCCGTTGGTATATCGGCGTTAAACGGAATAGGAATACTTAAAATTATTTTATCGTTAATCCTTTCACCTGTAATTGCAATTATCGTTGGGTATCTTATCATGCATCTAGTGTTCCATGTATGTAAAGGCTTTAAGCCTGCCAAAGTTAATTTATCTGCTAATCGTTTACAGGTAATGTCAGCAGCGCTTATGGCATTTTCTCATGGTTCCAATGATGCGCAAAAATCTATGGGGATTATTACGTTAGCGTTGTTATCCGGAGGATTTATCGGTACATTAGAAGTTCCTATGGTGGTCAAACTACTGTGCGCAGCAGCTATGGCGGCAGGTACCAGTGTAGGCGGCTGGAAAATTATTCGGACAGTCGGCGGTAAAATTTTTAAGATGTATCCAATTCATGGGTTTGCGGCAGACTTGAATTCAGCATTTGTTATCCTTGTAGCTACACTGCTGCATCTTCCTGTATCGACTACCCATGTTGTATCAGGCTCGATTATGGGCGTTGGTGCGGCAGAACGGGTAAAAGCGGTACACTGGAATGTTGCCAGGCAAATGGTGTTTGCATGGGTATTAACTATTCCCTGCACAGCTCTTATGGGTGCTGCTGCATACTATTTTATCAGTCACGTTTTTACAAACTTTTTGTCCAATTTACTATAGGATCGAAATATTTCATTTTACCATAAGATAGTCACATCCAATACGTGTGGCTTTTTCTTTTTTTTTGCTCTTTTTGTATAACGAATTTTACGTTATAATAAAAGATAGTGTGAATAAAATGATAACGCTTGTGATTTTTATGATAGGAGGATAATCATGAAGTGTAAAAACTGTGATAGAGAAGCCGTATATGATGACGGTTTGTGTGAAAGCTGTCATCGGGCAGCTGTAGAAAATGAACGGGTTCAAGTTCTTTCGAGAGAAGAGAAAAATAGTTTTCGTGGTAAAACGATTGATGCAGATGGCTCAGTTCATGATTCGGCTGAAGATAACCAAACTATTTTCGGTACGTTTTTTCGATCTCAAGCAAAACAAGAAGAAAATCAAAATCCACATGTGCATATCTATTCAACAAATAGACTTCCACTGCGTATAAAGTTTGCTATTGGTTTTATTTTATTATGTATTGTAGCTGTGATTTTTGCTGCTTTGAGTTTGCTTGTATACGCGGCCCCCTTTATTATCGGCTGTGCCGTTATTTATTTTGGTTACAGCATTATCAAATCTTTAATGCATTAACTGTAGTAAAAATCGACGATTGACGGAGATGTTTATATGAAAGAAAAATTAGCCATTATTGACGGCAGCAGCCTGTTGTATCGGGCATTTTATGCTATGCCGCTATTAACCGATAGCCAGGGACGATATACGAATGCCGTATATGGTTTTTTAAATATGCTGTTAAAGCTATATGAAGAATTAAATCCGCAGTATGTAGCCGTTGCATTTGACAAAGATAAGCATACGTTTCGAAATGATATCTATGATGGCTATAAAGCTACGCGCAAACCGGCGCCCGATGAATTAAGCCCACAATTTTCCCTTATTAGGGAAGTATT